>JBGUER010000006.1:0-34824 GCA_041821285.1 Clostridiaceae bacterium | reverse complement strand
TCTTCCTTTATATCCCGTATTATTACAAAGAGTACAACCCTTTCCTTTTCTTAACTTTATAGGCTCATCTACTCCTAAAAGTCTCATTTCTCTTTCATCTGACATATATTCTTCTCCGCAATTTGGGCATATCTTTCTAACAAGTCTTTGCGCTATTATACCCGCTACTGTTGATGATATCAAAAATGGTTCAGTTCCCATATCTTCAAGTCTTGTTATAGTTCCCACTGCATTATTTGTATGGATAGTTGATAAAACCAAATGCCCTGTTAGTGCAGACCTTACAGATATTTCTGCAGTTTCACCATCTCTTATTTCTCCTACCATTATTATGTCAGGATCTTGTCTTAAAATACTTCTAAGCCCACTTCCAAAATCAAACCCTATTTTATTGTTTACCTGCATTTGATTTATTCCCTTGAAATTATACTCTACAGGATCTTCTATAGTAATAATATTTTTAGATACATCATTTAAAACATTTAAAACAGAATAAAGCGTGGTTGTTTTACCACTTCCTGTTGGCCCACATACGAGTATTATCCCAAACGGCCTAGTTATAATTCTATTTATCTTTTCTAATTCTTCTTTTTCAAAACCTAAAGTTTGAAGATTCAAAGAAAAATTACTTTTATCTAAAAGTCTCATAACTATTTTTTCTCCCCACATGGTAGGAATAATCGATATTCTAAGGTCAATATTTTTTTCTTTAGACCTGTAATTTATCCTTCCATCTTGTGGCACTCTTTTTTCAGCTATATTTAAATTTGCTAAGATTTTAACTCTACTAACAACAGGATCCATCATCCCTATATTAGTTCTCATCATTTCTCTTAGCACTCCATCCACTCTGTATCTTACTCTCATTTCAGTTTCATCAGATTCTATATGAATATCAGATACACTGTTTAAAATAGCATTTTCTATGATTGTATTTAAAAATTTTATTACTGGTGCTGCATTTTCATCTTCATCTTCTGTTTCTATTTCTTTTTCTTTAAAACCATATACTCTTCCGTAATCTGCTGCCGCTTCTCTTGCTTTACTTTGTCCATAATATTTTTCTATATTGCTAAGTATATTATCTCTTAAGGATATTGCTGTTTTAACTGCATAACCTGTGGCTATTCTGATTTCTTGAAGTGCATAATAATTAAGAGGATCTGCCATAGAAACAAGAAGTTGCCCATTTATAACATCTACTGGCAAAACTTCATATTTTCTTGCTATATTTTCAGGAATAATATTTATTATGTCCTGTCTTATGCTTATGTTTTCCAAATTAATAGATTGGATTCTAAGCTGATTTTTTACAGCATCAACTATTTGATCATTTGTTACAAAGCCTTCATCTACAAGAAATTCTCCAAGCTTTTTCCCTTGCTGTTTTTGCATTTTTAAAGCTTTGTCTAGAACTTCTTCAGTGATAAGTCCTGAATCTATTAAAATTTCTCCTAATCTCTTTTTTTGAATTGCCATAGCTAAAACTCCTTATGCAAAAATATGGATGCCGAGACATCCATATTAGTTGTTTAGATTATGTTTGGGAATTATTTTACTATTTGTTGTCCTACGATATCTCCGTTTTGATCTATACCTTCAACAACGAATCCATCAGAATATACCATTACAAATACAACACCTTCATTTGCACCATCAGTTGTTGTTACAGTTGGAATAGTCTCTGGTATATTAACCGTGGTCGCACCATTAACTGCATCATAAACTACAATAGCATTTTCATTATCTGACGTTAAAACGGTTACTTCTGCAGATACTGATTCATCTTTCGTAAATGGATTAGCAATAGCATTTTCTCCAGTAAATGTCTTATTTAAAATAGCTTGTGTTTCTGTTGCGTCACCTAAATATTTGTCATTCATTACCTTTGTTTCTAATATTGCTCTAACTGAATTTACATTAGTTGAAACACCTGCACTTTTAGCACTATCTTTCATAGTTCCTGCTTTTGGTATTAAAACTACTGCTAGTATTGCTATTATTGCTAGAACTATCATAAGTTCTATTAGTGTAAATCCTTTTTTCTTTTTATTCAACATAAAATCACTCCTCATCCTATTTTTTCGACTATTTTCTACTTTTATTTTACAATATAATATTCGAAAATTCAATATATTTGTAAAAATTTATCAATGAATATTTATTATTTATTAATATTGATACGTTTTACATTATATTTAAAATATTAATATACATAATACAATTCATTTCTTAAGATATCTCCGTTGCCATCATACTCTATAAGTTCATATTCTTCATATTTGTAATTTTTATTTCCGTTTCCGTTAAAATTCCCATTTTCCTTACCATAGATGTATCCATAATCAACAATCAGAACATGTCCTTCTAATTTATCACTATTAATATATTTCAAATTATTTGAGCTACATATAATAACTGAACTATCGTAGTTCACAGTACTATTTGTAATTTTTACTATTTCTGTACCGTTGTTATATAGGTTCTTTAAACTTGTTCCAAATTCACTTTTTAAAGCCGTTTGTACAGCATCTATATTCGCATCATAATTAAAGTCAACAGTTTTAAGCAATTTTAACACTTCATCGTAATTATTTTTAGCTTCAGTTAATGTCATTTCACCATATTTATTGCCTTCATAATCTATTCCAAAAATGCTGTATCCACTTCCGTCGTCTAATACACTTACTATTACACTTCCTTTATAATCTGACTCATAACCTCCTGCTGTTTGTTCAACTACAAAAGACTTATCAGTATCAAAATTGTATGTTTGCCATCCTTCAATTTCCCAATTAGGTACATAAGCGTTAGCAATAGATAAATTTTCTAATTGATAATATGCATAATCATCCATATCCTTATAACTATATTTAACAGCAGTATCTATATATTTACTTAGTTCATTGTATACCTTTAATATGTTGTCACTTAAAGCAATTTCCATCTCCTCAGTTACTAATGTAGAAAGATTAATCTCAGTTCTCTCTACTGTATTTCCATCCTGGTCTACGCCATATACTACATAACCTAAAGGAGAATCTGTTACATAAACAACTACAGCACCTTCATACTCAGAAAATCTTGATTCAATATCATCGGTCACAGTTGCCTCATGATATTCAATAATAGAATATTCTTTTGATTTCAATTCATTATTTTTATTCTTACCATAAGAAGTTCCTATTGTATCTACACCCTCATGATATGGATTTATTAACTGTTTAGTTGCATTCCCTGGAGTAAACCCAGCGTTTAAATCGCTAGCTAATGGATTTCTTATATAGTCCCAAGTATGACTATTAGGTTCTCCTGATATTATTCTCTCCACAGCAAAACTTTTTATGTATTCTACAACTTTAGCTACATTATCTTTCATAGCTGTGTCATTAGTAACTTCTCCAGTACCTGGTGTCACTCCACTTACCACTGCATCTGGAATAGTGGGAAATTTTATTATATTTATATCTGTAATATTCCCATCATTGTCTACACCATAAAGTAAATATCCTTTTTCATATAAAACAGTTATAACATTACCTGAAAAACCCTCTCCTTTTGGCATAGATGCGTTACTTGTAACTGAACTATCACTTGTTGGCAAATCATCTAAACTATAATAATTTATAATAGAGGAAGCTGAAGTTGTATCAGTTGCAGAAACCTTAGCTAAAGTATTTACATAGCTACTATTACTAAAAGGATTTATCATAGCATTGCTAGCTGAAAATTTTTCAGTCATATCCGTGCTTAATTGAGCTAATATATTTGTTAATGCGGCTTCTTTAGCGGTTCCAACATTTATATCTTTTTTATAAGTTAAAACATCTTTACTTGCCCTATTTTCTAAATATGATCTTACAATCAAGACATTACCAGACATACTATTATTTTTGGTTTCTGTTTTTAGTCCACCTACTTTAGGAATTAAAACCACAGAGAGCATACCTATAATAGATATAACTATCATAATTTCAATTAGTGTAAATCCTCTTCTTTTCTTTTTCATAATAGCAACCTCACTTTATATATTTTAAGCTCACAAATTAGCGAAATTTATTTATTCCTTATATTTCAATTTTACTTTATTCTACAAGCTTTGTAAATGAAAAGACACTGAAATTACAGTGTCTTTTCTAAAAAATTATTGAATTTTCAGTTTATTTCTCTTCTATATCCTTTTCTATCTTAATTCTTACTACTAATAATCCTAAAACTAAAGTTGCTATTGCTGCTATAAATTTAAAAGAAAAATCCAAACCGTATAAATCTCCTATTTTACCTATGATAGGAAAGAATATTATCATAATCAAACTAAAAGCCATACTTTGAAAAGATAATATAGTTGCCCTTTGTTTGCTTGGTATAAGTCTATTTATATAATCACTTATAGTTATAAACAAAATACATTCTATTATAGATAAAATCATAAAAAATGGTATTATTAAGTTTTTAAAAGTAACTCCCCAAAAACATATTATAGCTATTAGTGGAAATATCATCAACATTTTTCTAGGGCCTAATTTTTTCTCGATTAAATAAACTCTACTACCTACTAATGCTGAAAAAACACCACCTAAAGATATTATAAGTCCTATATGGAATTCATTATAACCATAAGATTTTAGTAAATTTTGAATGTAGAAGAATTCTGTAGTGTAAAAATTAGAAAAAAATTCTCCAATTATTATCAAAAATAATATTCTCTTATCTTTTATTATTATTTTTATACTTTTCTTTATTTGATTATAAAATGAACTAATAGTATTTTCATCCTCTTTTTCATAAATTCTAGGTTCCACAAAAGACAAAGACACCATAAATGTTACAATACCAATAATAAGATTTGTTTTATATACAAGTCCATAATCTAAAGTAGCTAAATAACCGCCTAAAAGTAGTGACGATGCATTTGCTATTTGAAAAAATACTTCTTGATTACCCTTTACCTTCATATATTTTTTTTCGCTACCTAATTCTTTCATAGAATCATATATTAAAGCATCTCCTGCGCCTGACTCTAAATTGTAACTTATAGCAGCAAATATAAATCCTAGTGCAAAATATAATGGAGATTTACCAAAAATCATTATAATGGTACTTACTATAGCCATTAATCGCCCTAAGCTTCTTGATATTTTTCTACCATATATATCCGCTACTATTCCAGTTGGAACCTCCATTAAAAAGGATGTTATATGAAATATAGACTCCATTAATCCTATTTCAAATAAACTAAGCCCCTTACTTGCTAAATATAGCATCCAAACACCTTCAGTAAGAGAAAAACTCATTAATGATATAAACATATAATTTATATTTATATTTTTTTTCATATTTTTATTATTCATTTAATCTACCTCCAAAAAATAAAAAACTTAGACCCTGAGGCCCAAGTTTTACGTATCATTATTGTATATAATACTATTATTACACATAAAAAAACTCAGGCAAGTTAACCATGCCTAAGTTACAAATAACTATAAATTTAGGGTCGCTTAACTTTACATATATTTACATTAAAAATAGAAACACTTATACCCTCATCTTTTAAATCATAGCATATTCCAAATAATGACAAAGGAAGTCTTTTTAATGTAATATTATTTATAACTAAGCTTTCCATATCTTTTCTCCTTATTTATTCTTCTTCTATATTTTAACAAAATTATTTAATAAATACAAGGGTCAACACCCAATATCTTGATTAGTTTATTTACTATTGATACAATAAGATTAGCATTTAAAAGATATTGGGGGAATTAGTATGGATGATAATATACGAATAATTAAAAATTTGAATTTTGATTGGGAATATTGTTCTGAATTCAAAGAAGATATGTTGCTAGGCGAAAATAAAGATTATAAATTTGAGAAAGTTAATATTCCACACACTGCTGTAGAAACACCTTATAACAATTTTGATGAAAAGATGTATCAAATAGAATGTTGCTATAGAAAAAATTTATTTATACCAGATGAAATGATTAAAAAAACTGCTTGTCTTTGTTTTGACGGTGTTATGACATACGCTAAAGTGTATGTAAATGGAATTTTTGTAGGAGATCACAAAGGTGGATACACCCCATTTAAATTTGATATTTCTAAATCTATAAATTATGGACAAGATAATTTGATAGCTGTATATGTAGATTGTCATGAAAGAAAAGATACTCCTCCCTTTGGCTTTGTAGTGGATTATTTAACTTATGGCGGCATATATAGAGAAGTTAGACTAGAATATATCAATGATATAACTATATCGAATTGTCATGTAAAGACTAAAAAAGTTTTAGAGGAGACGAAACTTTTAGATTTAGACATATACGTAGAAAATATTAATGGTAAAAAAGGAAGGCATTCATTAAATTTTAATGTTTTATTTAAAGATAATTCTTTTTATAAATTTAATAAAGAAATTGAACTTTCTGGAGAAAATAAACAAATAATAAATGTAACTGAACATATAGAAAAGGTTTGCTTATGGGATATAGATAATCCAAATTTGTACAAGCTTCAAATTGAACTAAAAAAAGATGAGACTATATATGATAGAAACTATTTCACTTTTGGATTTAGACAAGTGGAATATAAAGAAGACGGCTTATACTTAAATGGGGGAAAAATAAAATTAAGAGGACTTAATAGACACCAATCCTTCCCTTATGTAGGTTATGCTATGCCCAAAAGTGCTCAATATAAAGATGCTGAAATTTTAAAATATGACCTAGGTGTAAATACAGTTCGTTTAAGCCATTACCCACAAAGCAATCATTTTATGGATAAATGTGACGAACTTGGACTTTTGGTTTTTGATGAAATACCAGGATGGCAACATATTGGAGATTCAAAAGAGTGGAGAAACCTTGCTTTGACGAACGTTGAAGATATGATTATGAAAGATTGGAACCACCCAAGTGTATTTATTTGGGGAGTTAGAATAAATGAGTCTGCTGATTGCGAAGAACTTTATAAAAAAACTAACGCTCTAGCCCATAAATTAGACGAAACTAGACCAACTGGTGGAGTTAGATATATGGAAGGGAGTCAACTTCTTGAGGATGTATATACTTTTAACGATTTTTCTCATACTGGAAAAAACAATGGTTTAAAAGGAAGAAAATCAGTGGCAAAATCTAATGCGCCATACCTAGTTACAGAACATAATGGTCATATGTATCCAACTAAGAAATTTGATAGTGAGCCTCACAGAATTAAGCAAGCTAAAAGACATTTAAATGTACTAGAAGCTATGTATAAAGACAATGACATTTCAGGAAGCATTGGTTGGTGCATGTTCGATTACAACACACATAAAGACTTTGGAAGTGGAGATAAGATTTGCTACCATGGCGTTACGGATATGTTTAGAATAGAAAAATATGCAGCCTATGTATATTCCTCTATGCAAGACACAACACCTGTTATGCATGTAGCTAACGCTATGGAAATTGGGGATTTTCCAGCTAGTGCTTTAGGAGACACCTATATTTTCACTAACTGTGATTATGTAAAAGTATATAAAAATGATCTTTATATAGATTGTTTCTATCCTGCAAAGGATAAGTACCCATCAGTACCTCATGCCCCTGTAATAGTTAATAGTTATATTGGAAGCCAAATTCATGACAATGAAAACTTCAGTATAAAAGATGCAGATTTTATTAAAAATTCTTTTATTAAAGTTTCTAAAGGCGGAGACTCATCTTTATCTTTGAATGATAAACTAAAAATGGGGATTCTTTTATTAAAATATAAATTGAGTTTTTCAGATTCCTACCAGTTATATGGCAAATATATGAGCAATTGGGGATCAGCTGCTACAACTTATAAATATGATGGTTATATAAATGATAAACTTGTTTTAACAGAATATAAATCCCAACTTGGAACTTTAGATATAAATGTATACCCAGACTCTACAAATTTAATAGAAGATGAAACCTACGATGTAACTAGAGTAGTAATTAAACTAGAAGATAAAAATAAAAAGATACCAACTTATTCTAGTGAATTTATTTCCGTAGAAACTCAAGGCCCTATTTCCTTAATTGGTCCTAAAAATATACCTTTGATAGGTGGATCTAGTGCTTTCTGGATAAAAACCAAGGGACAATCCGGTGAAGCTAGCGTAGTGATCTCATCAGAGCTATATGGAGAAAAAACAGTTAAATTTAATATAGTTAAACAATAAAATTAAAGGAGCCTTTGTTAAAAAGGCTCCATATAAAACACAACATCTTCAAAGAATTTTTTAGCTTTCTCATTCCCTAATGCTTTAGAAATAGGTTTTGATGATGGATTCCCTTTATTTATTAGGTCATCAATAAACATAGTTAACCTTTCTCTGCTGCTAACAATATCCTCTGGTTCTTTTGCCTTGGATACAAATAATAAATAATTATCTAAACATTCCATAATCATATTACTTATCTCATATTCTTTATCCTTATTCCCATGCTTTAAAAGTGAATACTTAGCTCTAATAGGCACATACCAATTTGGTTTTTCTATATGCTCATCTAAATCTTTATATTTTTTCTTAATCTTTAAAGTATCTTCTTTAAATTTCTCAATTGCTTCATCATTATTAGTATGAATATCGAAAAATTCAAAGAAACTAATATATTTATTTCTAACACAAACTATATCAATAATAACGAACGGTATATTTCTAGATAAATCTGGAGTTAAAACCACAGTAACTAAGCTCATTAAATTAAACATTTTACATTTTAAAATAGTCATATTCCCCAGTTTATCTACCTTATACTTATCGGCTTTATATTTCATAATTGGTAAAACCTTTGGGTAGGTAAACTCCTTTAAATCTCCTATTTCACATTTTTCTAAAATAAACTTTTCTGAAATTTTCTTTACTATTTCACTATCTAATTTCTCTACATTGTTCATTTTTTTGCCTCTTTTTAATATAAATTTTTAATATATTCTTTAAAAGATGACTCACCATATTTAACATCTGCTGTCATATCGTTACTTAATGTCCATTTGCCAAATTTTATATTTGCAGCTTTCCCATTCTTAGTTATTTTGCTTATAAATTCTAAAACATTAAATATAATAGGAAATACATATTTAATTTTAACTTCTTTATTAGCAGCTTTAAAAAACAATTTAGCAATTTCTTCATAGCTGTATATTTCCTTACCACCTATTTCTACTATTTTATTATTATTATCATTAATATTATCCACAATATATTTAGCAAAATCCTTAGTATCTATAACATTAGCTGTAGCATTGCTTCCTTTTAACAAAGTTACAACACCTTTATCAATCATTGGTTTAAAAACCTTGCTTATATCATAGAAATAACCTGTTGGCCTATATATGCTATAGTCTAATCCACTTCCAATTAATTCTTCTTCGAATTTATGTTTTGCATCTAGCATTGGTATTTCTGGATTTGTATCACATTTTATTACTGAAATATAAATAAATTTTTTAACACCAGCTTTTTTTGCTTCCTTTAAAATGTTTAAATTTCCCTTCAAATCTATATCATAATGTGTAACTATTTTACTTGCAGATGTAAGACCTATTGTTGATATTACTATATCCACATCTTTACATATGTCTTTTATTTCCTCACTATTGGTCACATCACATTGTTTTATTACCAGATTTTTATTTTTTATATCTTGTTTAATAAATTTATCTATAGCTATGATTTCATGTCCTGATAAAATTAATTGATTTAAAACTTCTCTGCCAAGATTCCCAAAGGAACCCCCTAATAGAATCTTCATATTTATTCCTCCTTAAATTTAGGTTTGTATTGAATAATAGGTTTCCCTTTATATAAAAAAGCATTTTTAGGACAATTATGAATACATCTCTGACAAAAGGTACAATCATCATTAATCTCTAATTTAGGATAAAATTTTAGACTTTTTGCTGGACATGAATTTTCGCATATTCCGCATTTAATACATAAATTTTTATCAATTTCTAAATTTCTCATTAATAATTTTCTGAAAAATGGATATACAAGTTTGTATATGATTTCTGCGGAATAAACTCTTATATTTAAACTATCATAGCTGCTTGTTTTTCCATTCAAAAATTCTAACACCATATTTTGAGCTTTTAAGGAAGCAGTTTTAATTAATTTTTTTTCCTTGTCTTTTGAACACCTTTTTAGCATAAAAGTATAAAAATTATTTGGCATAATTAAATAATTATAATATGAAATATTAAGACTTCTAATTCTTTTAATAGCATGTTTGAAAACTGGAGTAGCTCCATACGCCCCCTGGGTCGAATACATCATGCACTTGCCTTTATAATTTGATAGATTATCTTCTATGTATTTTAATAATATTTCTGGATATCTTTCTACATAAACAGGTCCGCCAATAATTATATAATCATATCTATTAGGATTTATGATATTTTTCTCAATGTTTATTAAATCAACCTGAATATTTGTTTTAATAATAGATTCCTTCATCTTATCCGCTATATACCTGGTATTGCCTGTCCCTGAAAAATATACTATAGCTAATTTCTCCATAATTCCCCCAACCCTTACATTTAAAACTTATTCTTTATTATCATTTTACCATTTTAAAAAATATCTGCCACCTTTTAACACTTGAATCCCTTATTTTTTTAAATTAAAAAAAATAAAAAAGAGCCTAAGCTCTTTCTATATTTTTTAATATTCTTTAGTTTTACTATAACTACTTGCTGATTTTATCATACTATAAGAAACATTTGCAGCTTTCGCTTGTGAGTCATAACTTGTATCTACTACTTTCCATGTTCCATTTATATAAACTTCATTCCATGCATGATATCCAGATACATTAGAAGATGTACCCATAACTAATTTTGTTGGAACACCAACACTTCTAAGCATTCCTGCAAATATAGCGGAAAAATCATAACATATTCCACTTTTAGAACTATATGTTGAATCAATATTTGGAATGTATCCACTTCCTACACTAGTAGCTTTTGCTGCATCGTAATATATATTATTAACTACGAAATTATATATAGCATTGACTTTTGATTCATCGCTTGTTATGCCACATACCAATGCATTAGCTTTACTAACTGCATTTGGAGCACTAGCATAATTAACTATTTGATTTGAATTTAAATAAACTGAGTTTGAACTTCCTATACTAGCTTGAACTGTCCATGTTTTTAATGATGTATATTTTGTTCCACTATCGTTTAAAAATAAGGTAATAGTATACTGACCTGACCCACCTTGTAGTGAAAAACTTTCATAGCTACCATTTCCAGAAAAATCATAATATTTACTGCTACCATCCTTGGTTATTGCTATTTTCATTTTTTTACTAGTATTATTAGAATATTTAACGCTTATGCTACCGTTATTTTTGTTACTATCATCTAATTCAGGATCTGCTACAGGAGCCAAGGTCTCAGTAGCTTTAGTAACTGTCTGTTCTTTAGATTCTTCAACTACAGCTTGTGTTGCTTGTGATTGTTCTGTTTTTGATGCTTGTACTACATTTTCTGAAGTCTCAGCGTTATTTTCTTCGTTTTTATTAGTATCTGTATTTTGAGCAGTAGCTTCTGCACTAGCTGATTCATTTTCAATCACTACTTCATTTTCTTCTGATTTTACTTCATTATCATAAGATTCATTAACACTGACATTTGAATTTTCTTGTGTTTGTTCTTTGTATTCATTACTAGTTATAGCTTTACTTTCAGCAAATACACTTTTAAATGAACTTGATGAAATAGCCATTACTAAAATTATATTTAATATTACCAAAATTATTATCTCAATTGTTTTTTTCATAATAAAACTCCCTCTTCGGAAACTGGCTACCATACACTTTTGTGTAAGGCCCTTTAGCTTTGCGTCCTGTATTTTCATACAGTTTGCTATTATCGGTAGAAAGTAACTTTCTTATATTAAGTTATACTAATATGATAACATTACAACAAATAGATTTCAATTGAAATTTGAATATCCAACATATATTTATAATAAAAAAAAGAGGACAATCTAGGTTTAATTTACCAAATGTCCTCTTCTTCTTTATTTATTTAACTTTTTCTTTTTTAAACCCTAGTACTAAAATCGAACCAATTATTATAGCCGCTATAGCTCCAACTAATATAATATTATAATAAGGAAGTCCAGTTTTCGGAAGTATTTTAGCAGGGAATATTGCCATTCCTAGTGGAATATCTTCATCCGGTATATCAATTGAAAATGCTTCATCAATGTAACCATCTTTCTCAATTTTTATTGTGTATTCATTGCCTGATGGTATTTCATTAATTTCATAATTTCCATTTTTATCTGTAATAGTTTCATCAATAACCTCTTTATCCTTATCAATAACTGTAACCGTAGCGCCATCAATTGGATCTCCCGTTTCGCCATGTTCTACATTTCCACTTATTGATGTCACTTTATATAATCCTACATCTATAGTTTCATTGTTTTCCCCAGATTTCACAAATAAATTACCACTTCTTCCTGTTAGCTTATCTACATTGCTATCTTTGCTTAAATCTGACCCTTGTTTTTGAAGAGTTATTTTATACTTTTCTGGTGTAATAAATTCTACTTGATATTGACCTGGAACAAGATTGATAAACTCATATTTACCATTCTCGTCAGTTTTAGTAGTCTTTACTAAATTACCCAATCCATCATATAAATTGACTACAACTTCTTTTAATCCCTTCTCCTCAGCATCTTGAAGTCCATTTAAATTTGTATCTTTCCAAACATAATCTCCTATAGATGCTAGTTTGTACAATCCTGCATCCCATGTTTTATCATCTGTTCCTGCAACTACTTTTATAATATTTGTCTTGCCATCACTATTTGCATCACTGTCTAAAGATTTACTATCACTTCCATTAGTTTTTGAAATCTCATATCCAACTGGTGCTACAAATTGAATATAATACTCACCTAATACTAAATCCTTAAATTCATATAGTCCATTTTCATCTGTAGTTGTAGTGTCTAACAAAGTTCCATCTGTTTGATATAGTTTTACTGTTACAGTAGATGCTCCAGTTTCGCCTGAATTTTGAATACCATCTGCATTAGAATCTTCCCACACATAGTTTCCTAGCTTGCCTAGCTTATAATATCCAAAATCTACATTATCCACTATCTGGCCCTGAGTTAGATTAACAACAACACTTCCACCTATAGAACCATCTAATTCATAAGTTTGTTTTAACCCTTCTTGTAAAGTTGTTTTATCAACCACTATTGTATACTTTCCTGGTAGTAACGTATCAAAGATATACTTACCATTCTTATCAGTTGTTGCTGTTCCTACTACCTTACCGTCCTTGTCTAGTAGATTTAATGTAACTCCTGCAAGTGGTAATTCATCATTGTCTTGAACTCCATCTCCATTATTGTCATACCATAGATAATCTCCTATAGAAGCTGGCAAATAGAAACCTGCATCTAATGTCATATTTTCATAACCTGCTATAACCTTAACTACTTGAGTTTTTCCGTCTGTATCTGCATCACTATTTAGAGCATTGTCTCCTATTAAATGTCTAGTTATTTCATAACCCTCAGGTTTTACAAACTCAACATAATAATCACCAAGTTCTAAATCATCAAATATATAATATCCTGCTGCATCAGTAGTTGTAGTTTTAAATGGAGCCATTTCTCCATCCTTGTATAAATTCACGAAAACTCCATCTATAGGGGCTTCCTCTACTTCTTGAACTCCATTTCCGTTAACATCATTCCATACATAGTCGCCTAGTTTGCCAAGTTTATAGTATCCAAAATCCACGGTATTAATTTCATCAGCTGGTTTTAAAGTTATTTCATAGCTTCCATCAAAATTATCATCTAATTCATAAGTTTGTTTAAGTCCTTCTGGTAAAGTTGATATATCAACTACTACTGTATACTCCCCTGGCTCTAACCTATCGAATATATACTCACCGTTATCGCCCGTCACTACTTTAATCTCATGACTATCTGAATCTAATACCGGTTTGCCATCCTTATCTAATAATTTAATTGTAACTCCATTTATACCTTTTTCACCTGTATCTTGAACTCCATCACCATCATTATCATACCAAACATAATCCCCTACACTAGCTAATGCATAAGAAATTGCTGTGTCTTCATCATTAACATCTTTAGTGTTAGGAATATCAATGCCGTCTTTATCTGTTGGTGTTCCTGTAACCGTAACATGATTTTCTAAATCTTTATCTATTATAGTTGACTCATAATAATATTTTACACTTTCTCCTGATGCTAATATTAGATTTCCATCTATATAAGTCATATCATCTATACTAATACCTAAAACATCATCATCTATCTTTATATTATTTAAATAAGTATCACCCGTATTAGTAACTGTAAATATATAAGTTACCATATCTTTATTCATTCCTTTAGCTGATTCATTACCATCTTTACCTGCTTCGTAATCTCCCTCATATATAGTCTTTTGAATATCTATATCTGGATGAACTGCATCAACTTCTGCTGTGTCAGTATCTTGAACTTTATCTAAATACAAATAATCTTTATTTTCATCATCTGTTGAAGTTCCTGTAACTGTTGCCGTGTTTAGAAGGTCTTCATTTATACTTGACTTATAAGCATAAACTGCTAATTCACCAGGTGCTAAAATTTTATTACCTGATACTAAAATTAATCCTTCTAAGTCCAAGTCAATATTTTTAATATTTAATCCTAAATTAGCATCAACTAAAGCTATATTTTTAAGATAAGTATCTCCTGTATTCGTAATCTTGAATAAATAGGTTATCTCTGTTCCATTTAACCCTTGAACTAATTCATTTCCAGAAACTTTCCCTCCTACAAATCCTACATAAACTGATTTTTCTAAAGTTATTCCTGTTTTTACAGTATATCCAGCATCAACTGTTAGATTATTGTCACCAGAATTTAGTGTTATAACTTGAGTCTTATTTGTAGTCTTATCAGCATCTGAGTCTTCCCCATCACTAATCCCTGATTTATTAGCATCAGTTAATTTGAAAAGGGTTTTTGTAGCTTGAAATTCAACTGTATACTCTCCTGGCATTAAATCAGTAAAACCATATATTCCAGATCCATTAGTAGTAGTTGTTAAAATTACTGAACCGTCCCTTATTAAATTAACAGTTACACCTTCAATTGCAGCTTCTCCAGCATCTTGCTTTCCATTTCCATTTTTGTCATACCAAACCTTATCTCCTAGAGATGCTTTTTTGTATAAACCTGCGTCTACATCAGTTTTATCCTCAGCTACATCCAAAGAAATTACATCTGTCCTACCCATCAAAACAGCATCACTGTCTTTATCACCATCAGAACCTTGTCCATAGTCACTAACTAGATAATCTGTTGGTGCTATGAATTCTACTATATAGGTTCCTTTGGGGAAATTAGTGAATTCATATTTACCTGATGCATCTGTTTCTGTTTTTATATCATTTTCATCTTTATCTTTTACAGAATCTCCATTTTCATCTAAGAGGTTTACTGTAACTCCTTCAATACCTACTTCTCCATCATCTTGCATTCCATCTGCATTTTTATCTTTCCAAACAAAATCTCCCAAGGAATTTCCTTTATACATCCCTAAATCAAAAGTTAAGTCTTCTTCTCCTTCAGATAAATTAAATGTAGTAGTTTTATAGGTTTTAGAAGTTTTGTCATAATAAAAATCTGAATCTACATCATCCTTTAAACCAGAATCTAAACTAGTTACTATATATCCATTTGGACTTACAGCCTCTAAATAGTAAGCTCCTGGTTCTATATCAATAATGCTATAAATACCATTTGTTGTAGTATCAGATTTAACATAGGTTCCATCTGATTTATATAATTTTATCTGTACAGATTCTGTAATAGCACTTTCATCTGTATCTTGAATTCCATCTACATTTACATCATTCCAAATGTAATTTCCTAATTTAGCAAGTTCATAAACTCCAGCATCAATTGTTCTAATATCATCTCCAGAAGCTAAAGTAATATTTACATATCCTGAAGAAGCTACATCACTATCCTCTGCATCATCTGTATTATTTTCTTTTGTATAGGTAAATCCATCTGGTTTTGTAAATCTTATTTGATAGTCTCCTGGTATTAATTTATAGGATGTATCAAATAAATATTCTCCATCTGAATCTGTAGTGTCTTTCGCTACCCATACATATATCCCATTTACTTTTTTATATAGGTTAACTGTAAGGTCTTTTATTCCAGCCTCCAAACCATCTTGAATTCCGTCCATATTGGAATCATGCCATACATAGTCACCTAGTACTACATAATTCACTAATCCTGCATCAAATGTCATATCATCTTCATTTGATACTAATGTAGTAGTTACTGTTTTACCTGAAGTAATATCTACATCACTATCTAATCCATCATTTGACCCTTGATCTTTTAAAGTAAATCCATCATATCCTAAAGGTTTAATGAATTCTAAACTGTAGTCTCCAGGAACTAAATCCTCAAATATATAGTAACCAGGTACTCCAGCTTTATCTGCTGTAGTTATTGTATTTAAAGTAATTCCATCTTTATCTAGTAATTTAACAGTTACTCCGTTTATTCCAGACTCTCCACTATCTTGCACTCCACTTCCATTAGTATCATGCCATACATAATTTCCTATGGAAGCTGGATAGTATATACCTGCATCCCATGTAAAATCAACTTCTCCTGCATCTAAATAGGTTGATATTGTTTCACCAGTAGCAGTGTCTACATCACTATCTTTTTTATCTTGATCGTCGCCACTTCCCTGATCTTTCATAGAAAATAGAGCATCTATTGGAAGAGTAAATTTAAGATTATAATCACCTGCATCTAATCTATAAAAAGCATAAAATCCATTACTATTTGTAGTTGTTGTTATTGCATTGCCATCTACATCTTTAACAGCGTTGCCACTACCATCGAGTAAGTCTATTGTTACACCTGAAATTCCAGATTCTCCTGAATCTTGAACTCCATTGGCATTTACATCTTCCCAAACAAAATCCCCTATAGCTGCTTTATGAATTCCAGCATCCCATTTTAAATCTGTTTCATCAGATTGTAACGTAGTGTAAATTGTTTCTCCATTACTGGTATCAACATCGCTATCTATAGTATTTGTAGTTTTATCCTTTGGACTAAATATATATTCACTATCTGGCAAAGTAAATTTCACCTTATAATCCCCTGGTTCTAAATTTTCAAATAAATAATAACCTGGTTTACTAACATCTCCATCTTTATCCACTGTAGTTTTAGTAGCTATTATTAAACCATTCTGTATTAGATCAACCTTTATTCCATTTACACCAGATTCCCCAGTTTCCTGTTTACCATCTCCGTCTAAATCTTCCCAAACAAAGTCTCCTATAGATGCATATTTGTAAAAACCTGCATCATTAGTTAAATCTCGTTCTCCAGCTTCTATATTAATAATACCTGTTTTGTAAGTTGCAGTATCAATATCACTATCATTACTATCAGTTGAACCAGTACTGTCTTTAGGACTTGCTTTATGGTATCCACTAGGTAGTTCAAATTCTACTGTATAGTCTCCTGGTATTAAATCTTTAAATATATAATATCCAGAATCATTTGTAGTGGTAGTTGATATTACTGAACTATCTTTAATTAAATTAACTTTAGCTCCTGAAATCCCACCTTCTCCTGAATCCTGAATTCCATCAGCATTTTTATCGTGCCATACATAATCACCAATTTTCCCAAGATACATTCCCTGGTCTACAGTTAAATCATCCTCTCCAGATTCTAAATTTATTGTATCAGTGGTTATAGATGAACCTGAAATTGTTACTCCATCGCTATCTTTACCTAAATCAGAACCATTTGCATTATCTGAGAATTTATAATGATCACTTGGATTCACAAATTGAACTTTATAGTCTCCTGGTTCTAGATCTTCAAAAATATAATATCCTGCTTTGCCATCTTTATCAGCAGTAATTGTAGTTTTTACTACAGTATCTGAATCGTCTAATAAATTAACTTCAACTCCATTTATTCCCATTTCTCCTGAATCTTGAATTCCATCAGCATCGTCATCATTCCATACGTAATTTCCCAATGAAGCCACTTTATATAGTCCTGCATCTATTGATAAATCATTAGAGTTTACTGTTATTTTTGAAGTCCTAACTTTGGAATAAGTTAGACTGTCATCTATGAAATCTGTACCATCATCTACATAAGCTTCTCTATTTAATGAGTCTATATTTGAATCTGTAGTGCCATCACCTACGTCAAAACTGGTTATCTCCCATTCATCTGAAAAAATAAATTCTACATAATAATCTCCAGGGCTAACATCCGGGAATGCATAGTATCCAGGATTTCCATCCTGATCATCACCAGTTCTAGTATATCCAGCTAAAGTAGTTCCATCTGATTCATACAGTTTAACTAGTATTCCGTTAATACCAGTTTCACCATCATTTTGAATTCCATCTTTATTCATGTCTTCCCAAACATAATCACCTAAAGCAAAAGTTTCACTTGGGTCAGCTTCTATTTTATAACCAACTTTTAGTGGTTCAGATGGTAAAAACGATTCTTGTACTTTGACTCCATTTACATAATCTGTGTAAGTAGCTCCATATCCAAATGAATTCCATGCAATCTCACCAGTAGGTGCACCTAATGGTGCTCTCATTGGCCATTCTAAGACAACCTGTTCATCAGAATCTAAAGCCAAATCACCAAATTCAAATTTTAACGCTCTTACAGTGGTTATATCTGTTGGTGGAGTCTCCGTCCACAAATCAGAATCTTGTCCATGTTTGTTTTCAGGATCATAAAGTTCCTCTTTGGATACATCTGCATTTGTACTGTAGTAAACCTTAGCCCCTGTTGGTAGTTCTCCACCATTTTCACCTGTTATTTCATTTACTAGATAAGGTCTCCATTCAGATTCCCTAGCATCTATATCTAGAACCCCGGTATCTCCAGCAAATGGTAATACATCAATAACAACTATATTAGTTATAGGTCCATTTGATTCAGAATTTTTAACTACTAATCTATAATCAGATATCCCTCCTGGTAGTGTACTTCCATACCCTTCATACGCTCCATCATCTATTCCATAATGTCCCCACGTATCATCTAATTCACCCTTTACCCATTTTGTAGAATCTACACTTCCTTGAAATATAACAAACACTTCTTGATTGGTTTTAGCCAACCTATCTGAAATTAAAGAATCACCATCCAAATCATTAACATCATTTATTAACTCATCATCATTTTCAAATGTGAGATTATCATTAGAAGTAATGTATAAATCATTATTGAATGTATCATTTTTAGTTAACTCTTTTATCTTAGCTTCATATGTTATTTCGATATATTCTCCAGGCTTTAATTCCCCTGTAAAATCCCATTTCAAAGTTTTATGAGAAGTACCACTAA
Source organism: Clostridiaceae bacterium (assembly GCA_041821285.1). Classification (GTDB taxonomy): domain Bacteria; phylum Bacillota; class Clostridia; order Clostridiales; family Clostridiaceae; genus JAJBWD01. The sequence goes on along the minus strand of JBGUER010000006.1, from coordinate 15,359 downwards.
TATTTACAGAACCTGAATCATCATAACTTGTCCAATTAGTTATGCTACTATTTGTACTATCAAATTCAACATTCCTGATGTCCTCCAATTCATTTGGTAAAACATCAATAGCTATTGGATTTATATAATCCCCTGTGGCTAGTGCATTATTTTCTATCTTTAAATGATATTCCACATAATCATTCATATAAAAATTAGTTGTTTTTTCTGTTGCATCTACCTCTGTAGACCATTTTGTTGGAACAATCCAAGGTTTTTCATCTATTACATATATAATTTTGCTACTGGATTTTTCTATATTAATAGTGTCCTTTGTAGCAGTCATAGTAGCAATATTTGTAATTGAAGTTTCTGGATCTACTGTCACTACTGCATTTACATCAATAGGCTCTATATTCTTAAAGCCAGCCGGCAATCCAGAATCTCCATTAGTTATTTCCCATTTTACCTCTGTGACATAATTGCTACCTATTCCTAAAGATGACACAATTAAAGTGGTTTTTGATGTGCCTACATAAGTATCTCCCCACTGTGTATACTCTGAATTTATATTAGTTTTATAATATACTTTTATTGTTGAATTAGAGCTAAACTTCCCTGTTGATATTTGGGTTAAATTTAATTCACTTGGTATTGGATCTACTATTTCTATTTTATCCAAAGGAATATTCCCTGTATTTTCAATGTTTCCAATGTGAAATACGGCAGTTTGGCCTTTAGAGTATCTATCATTAGATTGCCTTCCTGTTTTAGAAAAATCTCCATTTACATTAGCCGTAGCAACATCAAACTCATGAGTTGTACTAGCTGTAACTGGATCTAAATATTCATCACTTCCAAGAATCTTTCCTTTGACTGAAACGTTATTTGTTACGCTACTTGTTTTAGTTAAGTCAGAAGAATCTGTTGTAAATAAATCACTACTATAGGTCAGCGTTACATATCTTGATACAGATTGTCCTACTTTTAATTCATCAATAGTCCAAGTTACAGTATCATTAGTCTCTTCCCCACTAGCTTTAATAGGTTTCCCATCATTAGTAGAAGAAACATAATTGGCTCCTGAAGGCAATGTGTCTGTAACTGCAATGTCATGTAAATCAACACCACCTAGCTTCGAATTTCCAGTTACCTTTATCTCATAGGTTACAGGTTGTCCCAAAGCTGGAGTAGCTGTAGGTGTTAATTTAGATTTTTTTACAGAATAATCTTGCTTAGTTAATATTTTTGGTGTTACAGTAACTTCATTACTTGTAATTGTTGGTCCATTATCTAAGCTAACTACCGCAGTATTTAATGCTTTATTGGCTTCTCCACCTGACGAAATTCCTTCTGGGAATTTAGCTATTATCTTAAGCACTCCTGAACTTCCAGCTTTTAAAGTTTCCTTAAATTTAAATTCAATTAAATTACCCGTAACATTAATCTCTTTTACATCAGAAGATTTAACCGCTGATATATATTCAATATTACTTGGTAATTCATCTGTTATTACTACATTATAAGCATCCGCTGTAGTACTAGGATTTGAATACTTTATTGTATAAGTAAAGTTTTCCCCAGTATAAACTTCAGTATTATCAACAGATTTTTCAATCTTCATAGTTACGCTATCATCATCAGCATAACTTATATAAGGTATAAAATTAAACATATTAATAGCAAATAAAAATAAAATTAGCCTTGTAGTATATTTTAATTTTAGTTTTCTCTTTTTTCTTTCAGCTCTTTTTTTCCTTGTTACTCTCATGGAATCTCCCTCCCTGTAATATATTTCTATATACTCAACATTATGTATTTTGTGTAAATAACTATGTTGTAATAATCATTATTGTTTGATTATTTAAATTATATCCTATATTTTACTTTAATGCAATGAAATTATATATAGATTTAGCCTATTCCTTTTACCAAATTATTTAGCCATTTCCTAGATTTGAATCTTTTTACACTTACAATAAATTTAAACACTTCTTGAGTAGAAACAAGTATAAATACTATTTCTATAGGGTATTTTAATATTAAACCACTCATAACACAAAGTGGTAATCCTATTAACCATACAGCTATAAAATCTAATAACAAACAAAACTTTACATCGCCACCGCTTCTGAATATTCCAACTATCGAAATATTATTAAACACTCTAAAGAATAAACTAATAGATAATATAATGACAATATGTTTAGTAATAGTTAACACTTCATAATTAATATTAAAAATCCTTCCTAATAATCCTGTAGATAAAAAAAGGATAATAGAAACAAAAATACTTAAAAATATCCCCAAAAGAAGAAATTTTTTACCGTATATATAAGATGTTTCAAACTTTTCTCTGCCTAATTCTCTTCCTACCATTATTGCGCAAGCACTTCCTACACCATTAAACATAAAAAAAGAAACATTTTGAATTGTGTTTGCAATATTTATAGCTGCTAATTCTTGAGTTCCTATTCTAGCATATACAACTACATATAAGGTTGTCCCTAATATCCAAACTAAATCCTTAATTAAAATAGGAATAGTTTTAGATAAAAAAACTTTTAATAAATCTACTGAAAAATCAAACATCTCTGTTAATTTTGCTGCAGTTATATAATTATTTTTGTAAATAACTATAAGTAAAATAGACACTTCAACTATTCTTGATACTACAGTAGCTAATGCTGCTCCAGACACACCTAATGAAGGGAACCCCATATTACCCGTAATCAACAAATAATTTAAAAGAGTATTAGTAAAAATAGAAATAATACTAACTTTCATAGCTAATTTAACCTGTCCTATACTTTTTAACATAGTAGCATAACAACTAGAAACAGCAGTAATGATATAGCTAAATGATATTATTTTAAAATACTCTATTCCTAATGATATTACTGTTGTATCTTTTGTAAATATACTAAGTATTGCTTTAGGTGCAAAATACACACAAATAAAAAACATACAAGAAATAATAATATTAATAATTAGCATTATCCCTTGTACTCTTTTTATATTTTTTATATCATTATTACCCCAAAATTGCGATGCAAAAACTACTCCTCCACTACAAATAGAAAAAATACAAATACTTAAAATCATAAAAACTTGATTACACAATCCAATTGCAGCTATAGCTTTGTCACCTAATTGACCAACCATAACCGTATCAATTAAGTTTAAAGATGACGCTAAAAAGCTTTGAAATGCAATAGGTACAGCTATATTTAAAACTGTTTTGTTAAATTTTTTATCTTGCAATATATCTAATTTCATAAAATATCCTCCTAGTTTAACTAACTCCTATTGTAACTTAAAAGGATATATCTATTCTCGCCATATAGTGCTCATTACTTCTCATTTATTGCTTTCTGTATTCTGTAGGTGTACAACCTCTGACATTTTTAAATACTCTATTAAATGTTTTTATACTACTAAATCCACTTTTAAGCGCAATATCTGTTATGGAACCTCTACTATTTACAAGCAGATCCATAGATTTTGAAATTCTATAATTATTTAAATACTGAAGAAATGTCATCCCTAAAGTTTGTTTGAAAAATCTAGTAAAATGATATTTGCTAAGATGCGCTACCTTAGATATTTCATCTAAACTTATTTCGTTATTATAATTATTATCTATATAATCAAATACTTTTTCTAATTTGTTAATACTATTTAATCTCTTTATTTGATCTTCCTGCAAATAGGTTTCCATTTCTACTTCTCTGATAATAATTGTTATAATTTCTAATATCATCGCTTTTATAGATATCATATAAGCTGGTTTTTTATCTTTAAACTCCTTTTCTACATCTAATATCTTTTGCTCAATTTTTTTATGAATTAAATTATTTTTTTTTATTACAGGGCTTATTATTTGCTTTCCTGTAATTAGATCCGAAACTTCTTTAAATAATGAAGGTTTCGCTTGAATTATTATTCTATTATTATTTTTATATTGAGGTAAAAAATAATGTACGTCCCCTGTTGATACAATAATAATGTCCCTTTGATTTAAGGTATATATGTTTTCATTAATACCTACTTTTAGAATTTTATCTACAACATAAATAATTTCAATTTCCTCATGCCAATGAGGTGGAAATTCAGATATATCAGTATAAAATACATTAAATTTAGACTCACTGTCTACTATATTATTTTGATGCATTATTTTAATAATAAATACCCCCTAGCTAAATATTAAATCATTTAATTTATTATATAATTCTAAAATAGCTATTTTGTCAAGAAAATAGTTGAATAATCACATTTATTATTATATTTTTTAACTACAAGCTGTAAATGTCAGAAAATTCCACAGATATTCTCTCTACATTGTTTTTAATGCATTCTTCTCTTTCTCTTTTTTTATCCTTTGTTAATTTAACTGGAATCTCTATTTTAAATTCACTACCTTCTCCAGTAACACTTTCAACTCCTATTTTCCCATCATGCATTTCTACAAGAGATTTAACCAAAGATAATCCAACTCCACTTCCTTCTCTATTTCTAGAAAGAGTTTTATCTACTTGTGAGAATCTATCAAATATCATTTTTAATTTATCTTCTGGTATGCCTACACCTGTATCTCTTATAGAAATAACTACATTTTCTCCTAAATCCTCAAAAGCGACAAAAATACTATCTCCTTTATTAGTGAATTTTATTGCATTTGATAATAGATTTAATATTATCCTCTCTATTTTATCAACATCTATTGCCATTATCTTTTCTTCCACATTTGTATCAAATACTAAGTTTATTCCTCTATCTTCTATATAATTAGATACAGACAATGTAATATCTTCAACTATACTTACTATATTTTCATTGGATAATTCCGGCTTTAAATATCCAGAATCAATTTTAGATAAATCTATAACATTATTTATAAGTCTTAATAATCTAAAACAATTTTGTTTCATTATTTTGTCATATTTATTAACATCCTCAATATACTCCTCTTTATTTTCTTGAGATTCTTTTAAATTTAAAACTTGTATAGACCCTAGAATAACATTAAGTGGTGTTTTAAGCTCATGAGATATATTAGAGAAAAATTCTGTCATAAGTTTATTACATTCTATTGTTTTATTTAATATTTTCTCTTTTTTATATATGTATTTTTTCAAACTAACTATCTCTTTTTTATAGCTAATATCTCTAAATATAATCAATATTACATCCTTACCCTGATAGGATATATAGCTTCCTGCAGATTCTACGCATATTTCGCTTTTATCCATTCTAATAAATTTATTTTCTTCAAATGGCATGATTGATTTATATAAATATGCTCGCTGTATTCTCTCTTTTGATTTTTCTTTATTACTAAGAGGAATAATGTCTAAAATATTAATACCCAATAAATCGTCACTTCTCTTAGCTCTTAAAAGCTTTTTACTCGTCTCATTAGCAAATATTATTTTGTCCTCACAATAAAGTATTATAGCATCACTTGAATTATTTATAATTAAATCATAACTGGTATCATTATTCATAAAATTATTTTTGATTGTCTCATATTTTTTTGATTCTTCCATTAATAAATTATTAACTTTATTTAACTGATTTCCCGCTTCTTCAATTTTATAAAATAGCATAGAACTGGGTCTTTGTATTCCCGCTTGAATTATTCCTTTATATATACAATAAAAAGATACTATCTTAAGTATATGGGCAAGTATTTGAGTATATCCTCCTACTCCAATATTAAATGTGAATAATCCTTGGTCTATTATTTTTAGAACAATAGCGATTTGTACATATAAGTAAACTTGAGCATCAATACTTGATTTTTTCATAAATATTGCAACTAGTAATGTACAATACATAATAATTATTATAGCTACTCCAATATACGTGCCTAATGAATCCCTATTTGCGTCTAAAGATTTTATAACAACTGCTTTATTTATAATAAAATATATACTTATGCTAGTTATTATTATATATGTAAAAAAAGTAGGTACTGGATTTAACTTTTTATTTGGTTTATATAAATATATACACGCAATAATCAGTGTTGCACAATCTAAATAACTAGCAGCTACCCAAAATTGAATAACCATATTTAATGAACTATTATTTATAAGATTTAATTCGGGATATGCGAAAGTACACATAAGATTTAAAATTGCAATAAATATACATCCTATTCCCAAAACCATAATTACTTTATTCTTTGATATTTTATAAGTATTTATTGCTACAATATATATTCCAATTGTAATTAACGCGCTATAGGCCTCAGACAAAATATGAAATAAATTATAATTTCTGGTACTTACAACTAATAATACACTTATAAAAGTTACTAATACTAAACTTTCAACAGCACTACTTTCGTCGATTTTATTATTTTTAACATAATTTCTAACTATATTTGTCATTTTATTCATACTGCTATCCCCTTTATACCCATTTTATATAATACATTACATATAATTTAATTATAGTATTATTTATTATCATATGTAAACATATTTATATAATAATTGTAAAATTAATAAAACAAAGACTGACATCTCTAAAATGTCAGTCTTTGTTTTACACATTTATTTACCTAATGTTTCTATATCCATACTTAGAACCCCAGATTTAATAACTACTTTTCTTATATTTTTATTATACATAAATGGGCACTTCATATTTTTCAAAACTATATTATTTCTTAATTTAGATGTTCTGATTTTATATGAATTATGAAACTTAAATGAATCTTCATTAATGCTTTTAGCTAAATATATAGCACTTCGCAAAGCATAACTTATTCCTTCTGCAGAGCTTGGGCTTATAAATCCTGCTGCCTCACCTATTAAAGCTATTTTATAATTTCCTATATATATATCCTTTTTCTTTCTAGGTCTTATTATGTACGCTCCTTGTCTTAAGTTGTTTTCTTCAAAACTATATCCATAATTTTTTAATTTTATTTTCAAATTAGAGAATTTTTCATTAACATTATCATTAATAGATATAGCTGTTCCTAATAAAATATAATCTTCTTTTGGAATAGTCCAAGAATAAAAATCTGAAATTTCACTATCAAATATAGATGAAAAATAGGGCATATAATTTTTTACTCTGCATTTTTCTTGAATCGATATATATATATCCTGATTATCTGCTTCTTTTTTTAGAGTTTTTCTAACCTTTGAACAAGCACCATCTGCTGCAATAATAACTTTAGCTTTTTCTTCAAATTCTATATTTCCTTTAATTAATTTAACTAAAATACCATCATCTAATTCCTTATACTCTTTTAGCCTACACCCAAACATAACATCTACATTAGGTGGTATTAAAGAAACAAGCCATCTATCAAATTTATCTCTATCTAAATTCATATAATGTCTTTGGTAAAATTTTTCTAAATTATTATCTATATCTATAGTTCTAACTGTAAAAAGTTGAGGGGTTACCAGTACCTCTTTAGGAATTCCAAGGCCAAGCTGCGCTATTACCTTTTGTGAATCTGGAGCCAGAAGCCCACCACAACATTTATTACTAGAGACCTTTCTATCTATTAATAGAACCTTATATTTCTTATTTATCAATCTTGCTAAAGTCGCTCCAGAAGGCCCTGCCCCTACTATAATAAAATCATACATATTTTACTCCTTAACACATTTTTTTAAAATATATTATCCCATTCATCAATGTATTCACGACCTAAATCATCTTTAATCTTTATTACTATCTTGATATTAGGATCACTGTCCCCTTCATCAGATTCAAATTTTTCTTTTCCATCTATATGATACCAAATAAAATCACTTTCATACTCAAGTAAATTTTTATCATTCATTATTTCAAATTTATTTACAATTTTATCATTATAATACACTTCACAATACGCACTTTTTACCTTTACATCGTTATTTATATCTTGTAAATTTAAATCAATTGAATATATAAAAGTGCCATCTGAAGAATAACTATCTGGATTAACATTTATATCATAATCTGGTTTTGATTGTTCGTATAAATCTAACTGATATAAATCTTCTGATATTATTTCTTCATTTGTTTCTACTATAACCTTGGTTTCATAATTATAAGCATAATCAAGTTGTAACTCCCCAATAAAATTCTCCGCTTCTAATTTTTCAAGCTCAACTTTAACCCATTGTCCATAAGTTATATCCTCATCTTTATATCCGTCCATATTATGTACTTTATCTCCATATATAACTTTTCTATAAACATAATAAACTTTTGACCCTTTAGCTATACTATTAAATGTTAAATCCACATTTAATTTAGCTTTTTTATATTCATCATCTAATTTTGTAATTTTATAATCATAATTTTGAATTAATTTTTTAGACTCTACCAAAGAATTTATATTACTATTAGTATTTAATATATCATTTTGCATTTGATATATTTGATTACTAAGATTAGTGTAATTATCATTTATATTGTTAATTTTATTTCCTTGATTAAAAACCATTATTAATAATATGCCTAGCAAAGCTACTATTATGATATCTTTTTTATTCTTCATTTTTTTCCTCCAGATATAATATTATACAACTTTAATTTATTATACCATATCCACTATCTTCATAATATCTCCATATTTTATTCTTATAATAATTACATAACAAAGAACAATTTAACCCCCTTAAATTAGTTCATAAAATATGATCCCCCTTTTAAATAAGAACTGGCATTTTAAAATGCCAGTTCTTTTGCTATATATAATATTTTTTTTAATTTTATTTTAAAGTCAATTCAACAGTTACTGGATTATGATCTGAATTTTTAAATTGAAAATCAAATCCCTTTACATCTTGTATATCAACATTTGGAGATACTAAAAAGCCATCTATAACACACAAGAAATTTTCTCCTGGTTTATAAAGCATATCTACACTTCTATTTGAAGGGGTTTCCTTATCTACTGCCCATTTAAATTCCTCTGGTTTAAAACTTTCAGGAATTTCTTGTAACCACTCTGGCCATTCTTCAGTGGTTTCAAAATTTGTTGCATCCGTGCCTGGAAGTTGATGGTTCCAATCTCCTCCAACAACAACATAATTCCCTTTTTCATACTCATCTTCTATATAACCCTTTAAAAATTCAATTTGCTGTTTTCTTATTAGTCCACCTTTATCATAAGCTGACATATGTGAATTTAATAAAACCAAATCCTTACCATTATCTAAATTTATCCTGGTTTCAATAAAACATCTATCCAATACTACTATTTTTCTAGGCCACTTTTCCTCTCCCGGATATTGAATTCTATTTGTGTCAGAAATTGAATATTTAGATAAAGTAAGCAGTCCACTATCTATATAACCAATAGGTTTAGTTACTGGGACCGGATTCCAAAGCACTTTATAATTTGACGCAAAAGTAGCACTATAATCAATTAAATTACTTTTAATATACTCACATTCATCAACATGAAATGTTCTAGTAGAATTTCTATCAACTTCTTGAATAAATACAAAATCCGAATCTTGATTTTTAATAAAATCTACTACAGCCTCTAAATTTTCATTAGTTTTTTCTTCACTACTACTTCTTGAACCAGTTCCTCCATCTAAAAAAAAGTCTTGTTCATCATCTAATCCACAATATCCAATATTATATGTAGTTATGGTAAACGTTTTCTTTGGTTCCATATTAATTGACACTTTATTATCTACTTCCAACGAAACAATATCTTTGGGACTATAATCAAATACAGTAAGAACTAAAAAAAATACTCCTACCAAAATACATAAAAATAAAACAATTCCTAAAACAATTTTTAAAACCTTTTTCATCATTTCCCCCCAGAAATTAATTTTTTTGCTTTGTCCATTATACAACAAATAATTAAATTATTCTAGAAGATAACTTTTAGTATTTGTTAAAATTTAAATCTATATGTTATTTTTATGTAAACGTCTACTAATGATCACAAAAATACTGTATAATTATTTTATAATCATTTATTTATTTATTTCTATTTATACTAAATTAATCTAATTAAAAAGGAGATTATTTTTATGAAATTGACAAAACAAGAACTATCTTGGATCCTTTATGATTGTGGTAACTCTGCATATTCTATCGCAATCACAACCGCACTTTTACCTATATATTTTGGTATGTTTTCTCCTGGCAATAGCATGGACCTTGGCTATATTAATTCTATAGCTAGTATTATTGTAGCTGTTTTAAGTCCAATACTTGGTACTATTGCCGATTACAAAGATACAAAAAAACGTTTTTTTGCTTTTTTCGCTTTAACTGGAATTATCTTCACAGCAGCTCTTGCAGTTGTCCCTCAAGGACAGGTTAAATTGCTTATAGCTTTTTATATTTTAACTTATGTTGGTTTTGCAGGGTCAAATATTTTTTATGATTCTTTCATAGTAGATGTAACTGACAACGATAGAATGGACCAAGTTTCAACAAGAGGTTTTGCATTTGGTTATATTGCAAGTGTAATACCATTTATGATTACTCTAGCCGTTGTCTATTTAATGGGAATGGATAAATTTATTGGATATCAAATTGGATTCCTTATTACTGCAGTTTGGTGGGGATTACTTACTATTCCAATAATAAAAAATGTTAAACAAATTCATTATATAGAACGAGAACCTGCCCCACTTTTAAACAGTTTTAAAAGATTGGGTACAACCTTCAAATCTATTAAACAACACAAAACAGTATTTATATTTCTTATAGCTTATTTTTTATATATTGATGGAGTGGATACAATTATAAAAATGAGTGTACCTTATACACAATCTGTACTTAAAGGAACATCTTTTGACATGTTTGTTTTACTTGGAATTTTATTATTAATTCAAGTTATTGCATTCCCATTTGCTATTTTATATGGTGTTTTAGCTAAAAAATATAGCGCTAAAAAGATGATTATAGTTGGTATTTTAACTTACATTGTAGCTACTATTTTTGGATTCACTATAACGTCTGTTTATCAAATTTTTATACTTGGCGGTTTAATTGGTTCTGCACAAGGTGGAATACAAGCTTTATCTAGATCTTATTATGCAAAGATAATACCTAAGAAAAACTCCAATGAATTTTTTGGATTCTATAATGTTTTTGGTAAGTTTGCAGCTATTATAGGACCTTTTCTAATGGCACTAACTGCTGATATAACTAATAATGCTAGGTATAGTATATTAGCAATAATCCCTTTATTTATCGCTGGTCTTGTAATATTCATAAAATTACCTACTGATAAAGGCAAAGTTGCTGCAGAAGAATCTTAAATATTTAAAAAGGTAATAACAAATTGATATTTGTTATTACCTTTTTTTTAAATATAATTAATACATAAAAGCACATATGGTTTTAGCATCTGTAATCTCACCACTTTTTATCATCTCTAAAACCTTATGCTTTTTTATTTCTAAAACATTTATAAATTCATCCTCATCTCCACCAATACTTCCCTTTACTAAATCGGAAGCTTTAAACAAATGAATTTTTTCATCACAAAATCCTGGCGATGAAACTACACTTCCAAGATACTTGAAATTATTTGCCTTATAACCAGTCTCTTCTTCAAGCTCTCTTCTACCACAAATTTCTATATCTTCTCCATATTCTAATTTACCTGCTGGTAATTCTATCATTAATCTATCAAATGGTTTTCTATATTGTTCTACCATTAATATTGTATCCTCATCTTTATATGCTAATATCGCCACTCCACCTGGATGATTTATTATCTCCCTTTTTGCCCTCATTCCATTTTGTATCTCCACCTCTTGGAGTTTTAATCTAACTACTTTGCCATCATAAATAATATTTTCATTTATTGTTTTTTCATAATATTTCATTTAATTTGCCTCCTTCTATTACCTATTTTATATACTAAATAACCTGCAAAAATAATGAATATATATCCTATCAAACTTAATAACCCAGGCTTTTCTGAAAATAATATTATTCCTAAAACGCTTGAAAATATTACATTAGAGTAATTGTAAATAGACACCTCTCCTGCAGGAGCATATTTGTATGCTATAGTAAGACAAAATTGGCCTATTGAAGATGCTATACCTGTTAATATTAAAAATAAAAATTGAATTTTATTTGGCATAACTGGATTCATCATTAAAAGAGGAAATGTTATTATTGTAGATATTAATGAAAAATAAAAAACTATAGTATATGAATTTTCCTTATCTGATAAATAACTTACGAAAACATAAGCCCCTCCAGCAAATATCGAAGACATAAAACATATAACAGCTGGAACTGATTGAATAAAATTAGAGCTTGGTTTAATAATAAAAGCAACTCCTATTAAAGCTATAAAAAGAGAATATATCTGTGTTTTCGATATTTTGTTTTTTAAAAAAATCCAGGCAAATATGGTTACAAAAAAAGGATTCATCTTGTTGAGCATTCCCGAATCCGCAAGAATAAGCCTATCTATTCCATAAAAATATGCCACCATACCTAACGTACCTACTACCCCTCTACCTATAAGATATATTCTATTCTCTTTCTTACCCCAGGGATTTTGCTTTATTCTGTTTAATAAATATATAGATATCATGAGACTAATTAAATTTCTAAAAAACGCTTTTTCAAATGTAGGCACATCTCCTGCTAATTTAACAAATGACCCCATTATAGCAAAACTTAATGAAGATAATAACATAAATAAAATAGCTTTCATTTTTTTATTCTTAACCAATTAAACACATCCCAACTTTTACAATATTTCTATAAAACTATCTATAATTTCTCCTTCAACATTTAATTCTATAAAGTTATATACATTTTGAATTATTTCACTTGCTTTATTTTTTGAATTAGATACGGATGATACTCCTAAAACTAATAATTGATGCTTATCCATATCTTCTACTTCTGCTATAGAAACATTAAATTTATTTTTCACTCTTTGTATTATACTCCTTTTAACCATCCTTTTTTCCTTTAGTGAATGAGAAAAATTAATATGAATCTTTATTTCCAAAGTTCCAATAAACATAAAATCACCTCATAACTTTTAGTGTTAGTATATCACTAATAATACAAATAGAAAATGACTTGCTAATTTAGCAAATCACCTTTTCTTTAAACACATATCTTCCTTCTAAAAATACTTTTCTCCATACAACTGCGTTACCATTATATATTCCATATAGCTTATTTTTATATGATTTTTCATCCTTTGCACATAAAATTTCTGGTATATATTCATCAATATATAAATTATTTATGATTATATCATCTATGCATTTTTTTACTTTGATATCTCTATTTTCATCTAAACTATACTCAATAAACCCATTTTCACTTAACCCTATATATTTTTTATAGGGTGATGGATTATATATATCTTTTGAAAATTCCATTTTTCCAATAAAAATATATTCATCTACTATAATTTCAGGTAAATATTTTTTTAATGTTTTTTTACTATTATAAATAAGAGATAAATTACCAAAAGAACATCCACTACACCCAATACACCCTAATGGACTGCATTTAGTAGTTTCATTTTTTTTATTTTCATCTTCAAAATTAAACCAATCTAGTATTCTATATATATCTTCATACCCTTGCTCTTTTATTTTTTTATAGGATTTATTCTTACTATCAATTTTTACTATATTTTCATTTCTATTCACAAATATTATATCTTGCTCTTTTTCTAAACTAATACCATCTACATTTGTAATAGCAGTAATGAAATCCATTGTTCTCCCCCTAAAATATAATGATTAACCTATTATATTTATTATATATTAATCCTTTGGCATCAACAAGTTATAGAAGTTACTTTGATTTTTTTTGAGCTCCTTCATTAATTGTATTTTGATGCTTATTTTCTGCACCATTATCCTTTGAAATATCTTCATTATTAGCATTACTATTTTGCATCTGTGTATTCTCATCTTTTTCATTATTCTTTGAAATATCAGGATTATTCCCCTTTACTTCATTTTGAGAAGGAATAGAATTATTAGCATCTTCTTGCGAATCATTAGATTTATTATCTTTTGTGTCCTTTAATGTGTCATCAGTACTCTCAGCACTCTTGTCTTCATTAGCTTTATTACCTGACGAATTTTCACTTTCTTCAGTATCTTTTTCTTCAATTTCTTTAGTATCTTTATTTTTATTAATTTTTAATTGTCTTTCTCCATTTACAGTTATTTCAGTATCAATATTTTTTTTATCCACAAATTCTTTGAATTTTTCCACATTTATCTTTAGAGATTTTTCTGATTTAACCTGTACTTTTATAGTATTCCCACCTTCTATATAATCTTCATCAATAAAATTATCTTTTTCTGCTTTTTCTAATACCTTTGTTAAGCCTTCATCTACATTATTATTATTTATATCTAAATTTTTAACTAGAATCTCTCCATCATCATTTAGTGCTTTTATTTTAATTATCCTACTAAATCGATTTAATTTTATTTCTATAGATGGATTTATACTAACTTCTAATGTTGCAACAGGAGTATAATACGCATACGCCCCTCCTCCTGATACCATTATAAATAGCATTAATATTGCTGCCACTAGATATCTAGAATAATTTCTATCTTTTACTGTTTTACCCGTATATAACTCACCTATATTTGTAGTACCTATCATTTTTACTTTTTCAAACTCACCTGTACTAGTCATTAATATAGCTATTTTTCTATCTACTTTTACAACTAATCCTGTTTTATTCATTACGATCACCTACTTTTATATTAAAGTATGATTTTATATAAGGATATTCTTCACTTAAAAAAATTATAATAAGTGTTAATATGTATTTTCTCCATTTGTCAAAAAACTTTCTATTATATCCGGTACTTATGGCTAATTGTTTTATAGGTATTTTTCTTTTATTGTTAATATATGCTACAACATCTTCATCTTTTGTACATTTTATAGCTATATTTAACAAATTATTTCTTGTATCTATATGTGAAGGACATGATTTAATAAGTTCATCAAAAGATATTTTGTATTTTGATAATTCTTTAGATAACGCTAATATTTCTTCTTTTCTTATGTTATTTTCCTTAATGTTTTGAAATTCTAATATTGAATTTTTATTATCTAAATAATCATATTTATTTTCTTTTTCAAATATTAAACTTGCTGAACTTTTAGATCTTCTAAAATAATCTATCAAAGAATTTTTTATTATTACTTTAGCATAACTTAAAAATTTACCTCGATCGTCATTATAACTATCACATGCCTTATTAAAAGCTATTATTGCAATACTCAGTTCATCATCATTATTCCAATCAAGTTTTCTTTTACATATGCTACAAGCAATTTTATAAATATATTCTTTGTTTTCTTCTATAATTTTATTTCTATCAGCATGAAGAGGATTACTTTTCATACAA
>JBGUER010000005.1:0-35698 GCA_041821285.1 Clostridiaceae bacterium | reverse complement strand
ATATAAATATAAGAAGATATAAATATAAGAAGATATAAATATAAGAAGATATAAATATAAGAAGATATAAATACAGAAATATAAGAATACAGAAATATATAAATATAAGAAGATATAAATATAAGAAGATATAAATATAAAAATACAGAAATATAAGAATATATAAACATAAGAATATTTTTTTTAAATTAAAACCAATAAAATAAGGAGATATCAAGCTCTGCAGAACTTGGTATCTCCTTAAAAAAATGTAAATGACTACTTATATTTTAACTAATGTTTCATAAAATGTAAATAGTCTAAAGATTTTTATTATGACTTATAATACTATTTTGTAGTAGATGTAATTTTAATGTTAGTAGCCAATTGTTCCTTTTGTAACTTTGTAAGTTTCGTAAACTCACTTGAATCGTAAAATTCATTTAGCATCTGTTTTGATAGTTCTATAGCGGACTCAATATTGTCCATTTGGCTAATTGCATATAAGCCAATCTTCATGTCTTTAACTGTATTTATCAAGGCTTCTATATATGAATCTTTAAATATTTCTTTTTCTTCAAGTTCTCTTATTTTTTTATCTTTGTCCATATGTCACTACACTCTCCTTATTTAATTTACTTTTATTGTTTCATATTACTGTAATATTACATCTTATTAATAAAAAAATAAAGAGAATAAACTCTTTATTTAATCAAATAAATTAATTTTAATTTTCAGTGTTTTTTATTTCTTAAAAACTTGATCATAATAAGAATTAATGGCTTGGTCTATAATAGTTCGAAGTTGTATATTTACATCTGGATTAACATTTTTAAGTTCATTCAATTTTCTAATTGTAGAATCTTTAAATTGATATGTTCTCTTAATTGTAAATGGCTCATTATCTGAAACAGGAGTTATTTCTATGCTTGAAGTTTTATTTGAAGCTTTACTTGAAGCTTTAGATTTAGTTTTAGTCTCTGGTGCTTTAACTTCAGTTTCAGTAAGAGCTAAATCTACTGGAGTAATATCAGTTTCTACTGCCACTTCTAGTAGTTTTTCCACTGGAGCTTTCTTTTCTACAGTTTCATCAGTAAATGAAAAAGTTTTTATAGTCTTGCTATTAGTTTCATTAGGTTCTTCTTTTATAGTTTCATCATTGCTTGGTTTTTTAGGTGTTTCAGGATTTACATTTTCCACATTAGCTTTTTTCATGCTTTTAAATAAATCTGTACTTTTAGACAATAGATAACATCTCCTTAGCTAAGCTCATATAATCTGTGTAAGCTTTTGATTTTTTACTATAATAGATAACTGGTGTCATATTATCCTGAGAATATTCAACCTGGCTATCAGTTCGAATTACTGTCTTAAAGACTTTATCTCCAAAATAATCGCGAAGAGTTTCTTGAATAGTCTTAGACATATTCTTTCTACTATCAAATTGAGTAATCAAAACCCCTAGAATATCAAGTGTAGGATTAAGACTTGTTTTAACTGCATCAATAGTTTCAAGCAAGTGTTTTATTCCTTTAAGAGAAAAGAAGTTAGGGCTTACTGGCACTATGATGCTATTAGAAGCACATAAAGCATTTATAGAAAGAAGACCTAAAGAAGGCGGACAATCTATAAGCACATAGTCATAATCAAGGTTTTTATCTACAAGAGAAGTTATTCTCTTTAATATAGTTTCTCGGCTTATCATATTGGATAAGTTTATTTCGGCATCAGATAAAGTTATGTCGCTTGGAATAATGCTTAAATTTTCATATTGTGTTTTTAGTATTACCTCGTTAATTAACTCAATTTCTAATTTTTTTGTTGTAAGTAAATTATAAATAGTTTTATCTAAAGTTTCATCGTCAACACCAACGGATAATGTTAAGTTGGCTTGAGGATCACAGTCTATAAGAAGAACATTCTTACCTAAACTTGCTAGAGCTGCACCTACATTGCAGCAAGTAGATGTCTTTGAGCAACCACCCTTCTGGTTAAAAACGGATATTATTTTCATAAGTTCACCCCTTATTAATCAATAATTACCATATAATTATAACATAAAATAAATATAAAAATATAAGAAGATAAGAATATATAAATAAAAGAATATAAAAATATATAAATATATAAATATAAGAATATATGAATATAAAAAGATAAGAACATAACAAGACATGAATATAAGAATATAAGAATATAAGAATATATAAATAAAAGAATATAAAAAGATATAAATATAAGAATATAAAAATATAGGAATATAAGAATATAGCAATATAAAAATATAAAAACAAATATTTAAATAGGCTAATTTATGTAAGGTTTAAGTATAAAAAGGTATAAAAATGGCTAATATATTAATATATAGTATAGATAAGTATATTTTTATAGTATAATATATAATATAAATAGTTTAAAGTATAAAAAGGGGTGATAAATATGGAAAAACTTAAATCATCTGACGTATTTAAGCCAGGAACATTTCCAGAGTATACATATATTTCAAGAATGTCATCTGAATTAATGTTCACTTATGAATTTAGATTAAATCAAGCATTAAATACTCCAGGATATCTTACATCCATTATTGGTCCATCTAAAACCGGAAAAACAGTTTTATGTGAAAAAGTTATAGGAATGGATAATATCGTATCTTTAACAGGAAGTGATTTCAAAAATTCAAAAGATTTTTGGGATGTTGTGGCTAGAAAAGTAGGGTTATCAATTAAAGGAGAATATTCAAAAACAAATACTACACAAGAACTAATTAATGATAATTGTAAAATAGAAAGTGTAGCGTCAAGAGATATATATAAGTCTAATAAAGATATAATAATTGATTATTTTAAGAGTAATAAATATGTTTTAGTTTTAGATGATTTTCATTATGCTTCAGAAGAATTACAATTCGATATAGCTTATCAATTAAAAGATGCTATTAGAAAAGAACTTAAGGCAATAATAATTTCATTACCTCATAGGGCAGATGATGCCATTAGAAAGAATGCGGATCTAAGTGGGAGATTAAATTTAATAAATATAGAACCATGGAAAAAAGAAGAATTAGAGGAAATAGCTAAAACAGGATTTGACAAACTAGGAATTAAACTTCCTAATAATTTTATAGAAAAAATTGCAGTAGAAAGTCTTACTTCTCCTCATTTGATGCAATCTATATGTTTAAATCTTTCTTGGATATCTAAAATAGATGAAGATGATGTATGTAAATTAGACATGGGGTTGTTAGAAAAAAGCTATACATATACTACTTTAAATTTACCATATAAAGATGTTGTAAATAAGATTAAATCTGGGCCTTCTACAAGAGGAAATAAAAGAAAAACATATAAGATTAATGATGAAGAATACCTAGATGTTTATGGAATTATTTTAAAGGCAATTGCAGTTAATCCACCAATAATTAGTATATCAATAGATGAATTAAAAAGTAGGGTAGATAATTTAATGATGGATATAGATACAAAACTGGATAAAAATAAATTAAAGAAAACATTACAAGCAATTCAAGATATTATGACAAATAGCGAATCAATATATCAAGTATTTGAATGGAAAGATGAACAAATATATATACTAGAACCATTATTCTTGTTTTATATTAGATGGGGAGTAAAGTAGATATGACGATAAGCATTTTGGTTAATAAGGAAATGGCTATTCAAAAGATAAATGCTCAAATAAGATCAGGGAATGATTGTATTGAATATTTAAAAACAAATTGTTCAATTGATGAAATGGAGAAAAAATTCACATTGTGGGTAAAGGAAACTGAAAATAGTATAAGATTATTATTTTCAGAAAACCAAAAACATAAAGAGTTTTTATTTGATGTAAAAAGAAATATTAATAAATTTTCTAAAAAAGAGACTCAATACTTATTTTTCTTTATATATGATAAGGATAATATAATAAAAAATGTAGATGCCTTTACAAAGGGATATCATAGAGAAAAAGACGATTTTGGGAAAGATATAGAGACTATAATAAATCAACCTATAATTATATAAATATGTACAAAAGCAGCATTTAGTATTTCCATTTAATGCTGCTTTTTTTCGTATATTTAAAAGAATAAAAAAACATATAAATATAGAAATATAAAAACATAGAAATATAAAAACAAAAGAATATATAAACATAAAAATATAAAAACATAAAAACAAATGAATGAATATTTATAAATAAATGTATTTATGGTAAAATTATAAAAAGCAAGGAGCTTTTTTTCAGACGCTGCTTGCACCCTCGTGGTGCTTATAAGAAATCTTTGAAATGAAACTAAAGGAATTTTTGTTTGCTTATGAGTCAAATACTTATTATTTAATAAAGTGAAATAATAGATACAAAGTAATTTAAAGAGGTGATAAGGTTTGTCTGTAGATGAAATAATAATGTATATTGAAAAGTTGAATAATGAAGAGAGAGAAAAATTTTTAATGCTTATACAGGAAAAATATGGTTTAACAACTAAGATACCGAGTAATGCAGCGATTTGTGATAGTTCATATGACTTTTGGATTAATAAAGACGATGATATCTATGATGAACTTACTTGATGTTTTAAAGAAAAATAATGACAATTACAAAAAAAACAGTAGCAAGGAGCTTTCTTTAAGGCGCTCCTAGCACCCTTGGGGATGCTAAAAAAAATCCCTGAAGTGAAATTAAAGGAATTTGTTAATTAATACTCAATATGAGGATAAATATGAAAATTAACTGGTAAAGTTATATGAAAATGTTAGTTGATTAACTTTAGATAAAAAACAGATATGAAAAATTCATGTTTAATTTGTATTGTTTTTGACATAGTACCAGCCAACGATTGTCATGGTTAATGATATGTTTACGGAAAGCAGAAATGATGATTATGAATATGACACTCTTGCAACACCAGGGTCACAAGAGAATTTCGATAAATTTTATTTATAAATTTCTATACTTGGTGTTGAAAGGTATTGATATAATACCAAACATAACGTATAATGTATTTATAGTATTGTTATTAACAATACTAATATAACGTTATTAAAGGAGGAATTTACACGGAAAATTTATTGAACATAAAAAGCAACTGGAAACATTCGACATTTGAGTATCTAATTAAAAAACATGATTCTGCTCAGGACATGTCAAGGTCTGCGGTTTTTGAAAGGGAGGTAAGAGCAGCACAAGGGGTTAAAAATTGGAAAGCTATTCAGACATCTCTTTCAGATTTAAAAAGAGAAGAAGACGCTGCTGTTTTTACAAGCCTACAAGCAAAATACGATGATGAAACGGCTAATATATTGAAAGAAGTAAGAAAAGATATACTATCTCAATTAAAAGGAAATTTAAAGGTATTACAGAATCAGTATATGGTATTGCTTTTTCAAGCAAATTACCTTGAACTTTTAAATCGAGAGAAAATTTCAATAAAAACCGATTATATGATTGATGAAACAGCTGTTGATTTACCTGAAATGGCAAAAATTTTTACAGAGATGATGATTAAAGATAAAGATTGTCCAGATTTTATAAAAATCCATAAAATTCTTGTAGAATGGAGGAATAATAAGTAATGAAAAACCCAATTAACGAATGGTCGTTTGAATTTGTACAAGAACTTAGAAAAAAAAGTTCTTGCATCGGCAAATCAATTTCTTATACCTTCACTAATTCTGATAGACAAAAGGCAATTGAAAAATTACAAATTTTGTATCCTAAGGGGAGAGTTAATCCTTCATATGCAGATAGAATCTTATATCTTTCTGAACTGTACTAAGAACGAAGGTAATCATATGTATAAAAAATAGCAAGGAGCTTTCTTTCAGTCGCTCCTTGCACCATCCAGGATGCTTACAAAAAATTCTAGTAGTGAAACTAAAGGAGTTTTTGTTTGCTTATTATCTTAAAATTTCATTATAAGCATTATACCTATCAATTTTTGTTTCTAATATCTCTATATTTTTAGAATGAGTTTCTTTTAATGTAATTTTATTAATAATATTAAATAAAAAATAATCGTCATCATCAATACTTATAACTTTATTGCCACAAGACCAACCTAAAAACTCAATAGTGCTATTTTTATAAATTTCTTTTAAATATTGTAAAGCGTCTATAGTTTTACTAACATCATATGTGGTGGTTATATGGATTCTTTTATACAATTGATTCACCTCTTAGTCTGTATTTATTCCAAGCAGATTTAAATTAATTATTTGCTTTAATATTATTAAAGATATACATCTTAATAAAGATATATATCTTATAAAACATAATTATATATTATTTTGTTGGTTTGCTCTTTAATTTTTCAAGTCCATTAAGAAGCTCTTTATATTTAGCTTGATATTCAGCAATTTCTAAATTATGTTTAATTTGTATACCTTCAATCTCTTTCTGGTGTTCTTTATCTTTTAATAGAAGAGCTTTATCCATTTCAAGGGCCGCCTTATCTTTAATCTTTTCAATTTCATCTTTATGATTAGCAGCAATATGAAGTGTTTCGTCTTCATAACGAGATTTCATATCTTCCATAGCTTTCTCATTAGAAATTTTCAGATTTTCATTATCTTTAGATAGGGAAGAAAGCTCAAGATCCTTTTCTTTTATTATATTTTCTAAATCAATATTTTTACTTTGAGAATCAGAAAGTAGCTTCTTATATTCTTTTATCTCATCTTTGTATTTTTTATATTCATTCAATAAGCCGGTAAGCGTGTCATTTTTGTCTTTATATTCTGAGATTAATGACCTATTATTGTCCCTTATCTCTTCAAGTTGAAGTATCTTTTTATTCAAATCCTCTGCTTCATTATGCAAATTATTATAAGCTACAATGGTAGAATCAACCTCATTTTCTAATTTTGCATTTTTATCTAATAGATATGATATCTTTTCGTTGTAGTCAGTCATATCTTTTTCATATTCCATATCTTTAGATTTTTGAATATCTGAAATTCTCATGCCAATATTAAGATAGTATTGGTTTATTCGTTTTGTAAGCGCTTCAAGACCATCAATATCTTTAGCTATGTCTGGCATTTCAGCCTTGGCCTTATTAAGCTGGTAAGCGCTAATCAAAGTCCCCATGAATTCCTTATTATTTTTACCACTTTCGCTTATTAACTCTAATAATTTATCTTTGTCTTGCTCGTCAAGTCTAACTGAAAAAACATTATTATCTGCCATTTTTAATCCTTCTAATAAATTGTATACTTATATTTTTATTTAAACCTAGTGTTTATAGTATGTTTACTTGTGTTTACGTTGTAATGTTTACATATATAATTATATAACTGTGGTATTTATAAATCAAGTAATTTTTAATATTTTCAAATATAATACCTATATTTTACCTTGTTATAATTAATAAAAAAATTAAATAAAAAAATTTCGAAATTTCGCGAGTGTTTTTTATTATTTGCATATATGTATTTTTGGACATATAAAATGGAGGGGATATTAATGGAAAATAAGAAAAAGAGTATTGAAGATCAGTGTAAGACACTAAAGGAGTTAAATTTTATTTATTTTGCAGGAGATGATTATTTAGATGCTGAACTCAATTATCAAATTCTGCTTATGCAGCTTAGTGACTTTAAACCGTGTATACCAAGGGACAGATATTTAAAAATAAAACATAGCAAGAAAATGATAGTAGAGGAACTTGCAGCTTCGATATTAAATCAAGATGTAGTTATGATAGTGCAAGACATGGAATCGGCTAAGAATGTAATAATAAATTATTTTTCTACTAAGAAATTTGTTATTATTGAAGACAAATACTTTAGTTGTGTGCAAAGCAAGAAAATTAAAAAGCTTTCTCATAAAGCATTTAAGCAAATAGAGGAGGGGAAGTTTAGGAACTATGTGTTTAGGGAAGTTAGATAATATAGCAGTACCTGATCCTCAAACCAAGAGTGATTTTTTGTATATTCTCAAAGTATGAGGTGGAAAATGAATCTTTAAAGTTTTCATGTGTAAATTTCACCTAACGGAAAAATTGTTTTACTATAATTATGCAAGGTGGTTCAATGAAAAAAGATAAAAGTAGAAAGGAGACTTACAAATGCCTAAAACAAAGGGATTTGACAGATACACGACTCTCTATGAAATCCTGTCAAAGGATGATGATTTACAGGGCGAATCCAACAGTATATCCAACCAAAAGGGATATTTGGCGGACTATACTCGTAAAAACGGCTTTATCAATCTCAAGCATTACACCTATGACGGTTATACCGGTCGCAACTTCAACTGCCCTGGATTTCAGGCAATGCTTGCCGATGTTGAAGCAGGAAAAATCGGAACGATTATTGTAAAG
Source organism: Clostridiaceae bacterium (assembly GCA_041821285.1). Classification (GTDB taxonomy): domain Bacteria; phylum Bacillota; class Clostridia; order Clostridiales; family Clostridiaceae; genus JAJBWD01. The sequence goes on along the minus strand of JBGUER010000005.1, from coordinate 27,390 downwards.
AATATGAGCCGCTTTGGTAGAAACTATCTGCAAGTAGGTTTCTACATGGGAATACTCTTTCCTCAAAAACAGGTTAGGTTCATTGCAATCAACAACAGCGTTGATTGTGACAGCCCGACAGACAACGATTTTACTCCGTTCTTAAACATTATGAACGAGTGGTACGAAAAGGACACAATCAATAAGATTAAGTCAATCTTCCTGTCTCGTATGAGCTAAGGCAAACGATGCAGCGGTTCTATTCCGTATGGCTATAATCGCTTGCCAGAAGATAAGCAGACCTTGGTGATTGACCCTGTTGCTTCAAGGGAAGCTAATGAAATGATGGCAATGCTTGTAAAGCAGGTGGCAAAGGCACAGGGCGTTACAGAAAAGCTGAAATCTGACGATATGATGAGATGGGTTGGCTTGATGAATAACATTAGAGCTTGTGCAGAAGAAGTTGTAATGAGTAATTTGATTTACGCATAGGAGGTCGGCAATATGAAGGTCAAGCTCGATAACTTCTATCTCGGCGTTCTGATTAACAGATTATACAAGCATAAGGATAGTTTCAGCGGTAATACCGGAATTGATTTGTCGGATTTTCTTCTTCGGCTGGTAGATGAATATAGGCATTTGAAGTCCGGGCAGAAAAAGAGAATTGCTTTTCAGCTGGAAGAAATCAGCCTTGTTCGTACTTGTCTTATGTCTTGGCGAAACGAGAAACTACAAGCTGAAAAAGAAACTGCTGTTGAGGTTATATCCGAAACGCTTACAAAGTTCCTATAACGAAGAAAAACTGCTATCAGACGATGGCAGTTTTTCTTTTTCGGGAAGTTATCAAGAAGTTATTAAGTAGCAAGTATAGTCGAAGAAGCTTCACTCGATTGACAAAACGCCTAATTAATGCTATAATAATGGAAAATTATGCAGGGAGGTCGCTCAATGAATTTAGGAGATGCAATTCGTATTACACGGCAGAAAGCCTTTTATACACAAGATGATTTCGCACATGAATTAGATGTGGCATTATCTACTGTGAATCGCTGGGAGTTAAATAAGTCAAAACCCAATATTAAAGCAATGAAGAGCATGAAAGATTTTTGTGATGCTCATAATCTTCCATATAATGATATTGAAAAGGAATGGTTTAATAACCATTCAGAAGGAGTATGAACATGGTTAGAGAAAGGAATAAATGGGATAAGAATGTCCCAGTGGAATTGAGTTCGTACCTTCATGATGATGAAATTACTTATTTTAACGATGATTCTTTCTGTTCTAATCCGAAGAAACTTAAAATGCTTGATTTGTTCTGCGGAGCAGGAGGCTTTGCGGTTGGATGTGACTGGGCTGGATTCCAGTCCGTCCTTGGCGTAGATCATCTTGAGCCTGCAATTAAAACATGGTCTAAAAATCATCCTAATTCTATTGGGTGTCTTGGCGATATTCGTAAGCTTGATCCAAATCACGTAAAAGCACTTCTATCATTAAAAGGCGTTGACAAGATTGATCTGATTACTGGCGGTGTGCCGTGTCAGGGCTTTTCAAGAGCAAATCGTAAGCATAACGATGAAGATGAGCGGAATTTTCTTTTTATGGAGTATATGCGTTTTGTAAAAGTTTTCACTCCAGACTATCTAATTCTTGAAAATGTATCAGGAATGAGATCTACAGCTGGTGGTCAATTTGAAAAAAACATAAAAGAGTATATGGAAGGGCTTGGATATACCGTTTCGGTTAAGCTTGTGAATGCGGCAGATTTTGGTGTGCCTCAAAGTAGACAGAGGCTATTATTCGTTGGCGTAAAGAATGACAGAGGATTAACTGTACCCTATGCTTTTCCTAATGGGAATTATGTTGGAAAGTATAGAACGGTTTATGATGCTATTAATGATTTGCCAGTCTTGGAAAACAATGAGGGAAAGATAGAATATGCAACAGTTCCTCAAAATGAGTACCAGAAATTAATGCGAGGATGTGGAAATATTGAAGGAATTTCGACATTGGATTCTTTACACAATCACGTATCTCCCAATCATCCCCAAGAAACGATAGATAAGATTGCTTCCACTCCACAAGGAAAACCAATGTACCCAAAATTTAAGCAAAGAATAAGGCTTAGTGAGGATGCTCCAAGTCCTACTCAACTTGCCGGTGGAATAAGACCCCAGTTTCAATTTGGTCATCCCACCCAACCCAGAGGATTGTCGATTCGTGAAAGAGCAAGAATTCAAAGTTTTCCGGACAGTTATATTTTTGAGGGGGGCATTGTGCAGGAGAGAGTTCAGACTGGAAATGCAGTCCCGCCATTGATGATATATTATATTGTGAAACCGATTGCCAAAGATATCAGAAGAAAGGAGAAAAAATAATGTACAGAATATGGTATAGCACAGAAAGCTTTGCGGATTATATTATTGATCATACAATACTATCAACTCTTCAAGTTACAAAGAAAAAGATCTTCGAGAGCGATGCAAATAATCCCACTCGATTTCATACAATGCCCGATCACATAAGAAAAATTTTGTATTTAGATGCGCCAGATTTAATTGTTGAAAAAGATGATGAGCCAGTTTTTTCAATTGAAGTCACTACTGAAGCCGGGACTGGCCACAATGCGTTTCAACGCTTTGCAAGACTTGCGGCTGCTGTGGAAAATAGTGTCCCAGCGTTTTATATATATCCTGAAGGAAAGATTATAAGGAGGAAAAACAAGAGTACGCGTTTAGATTTCTTTAAATGGGATACAATTAATCCGCTTGTATTTCGCGCGCTGGAAGCTGTTATGAGCTTATATACAATCCCTGCTCTTCTGTATTACTTTCCTACTGATGATATTTCAATCTATTCTGCCGATGCAACATTGGCACCTCATTTTAATGAAAAAGGTCTGTGCTACGATGCAAATATAGTAACTTATTCTGGCTGCCCAGATTCATCTGCATTAAGTATGGTAAAAATGTTTGAGGCTTTGAATAGTATAGTTAATGCGACAGAATTAATGGGAGTTATTCCTGCAAGGAATACACTTATGAGAACAAGAACTATTCGTGACCAGCGAAACCTCATGCAAACTCAGTTTGTAAATAAGGCATATGGAAAAGTCGAAGATGAGATGTCTCCGCTTTCTGCCGTTACTGAAGTGCCGACAGAATATCTTCTAAACTATCTACACAGATATGAAACACGAACATACCAGATTGGTGATCTGTTGCGCACCAGAGATCGTACTGCATTATATCAAGTAAATGCTAACTTTAGAGGTGATCCTTATCCTGGGTGTTTAGCTGCAATCGACTACTTGAAATGCAGAACTGGTTTAACATATGAAGACCGAGTTATCAATTTGGTTATGGTATGGGGTAAAGTAACAGTTGACAGTACAAATAGAACAATTAAAATTGACGACGAAAAAGGATCAAATATTAACGACTTCTTTTCCGATGTACAATCATGTGCAGATAAAAACTTGTTGGTTAAGGATTATTCGGACTTGAAAAGTAGTGATATTCCAAGATATTTGATGCAAGTACGATATGGATCCACATATTCAAAAGTAAAACACATCCGTGTTTTTTCCTATTTTGCTGATGCAATTCTGTTTCCTAATGGCTCATTATGGAGGGATGCATAATGACAGAGGAACAAGTGACAAAAGGTATTCTCAAATGGCTGATTGCACACCAGTGGAAAATTATATGTTTTGATTTTCCCCAAAGTGGAACTGGACATTTTCTGCATCCAAACAGTTCGGCTGAGAAAAACAAGGATTCAATTAACCCTGATATAGTAGCTGTAAAACATACGGATTGTATTTTCTTTGAGAATAAAGATCGGTTTTATTATTTTGATTATGAAAAAGTAAATAGATTGATAGTAGATAATCAATATACTGACGATATATCAGTACTACTGTCACAGTATATTATTAAGAATTATTTTTATGGGATAGGACTGCCGACGAAAAAACACGATAAGCGCTCAATTGCTGCTTCGCATTTAGTTGATTTTATTATAGGCGTAAATGAGGACAGGAACATCTCACTATTGTATAAAGCTAATGAAGAAGTGGAAAAAACCTTTTCTTAACACAAGATTTGTTACCCGGAAACAACAGAATATAGAAAAATAGATTTGATATGTAGCAATACTCTTGCATTATTAGCAACCAAAAATCGCCTTTCTATACGTCAGCCAGTTACCTCCTTGCTCAGAAAATTGATTTTAATAAAGATATTGATTTTAAGTAAATACCACATAGGTGTGCATTTAACAAATTACACGATAATTAAATGGGAAGCGAATTAAATGAAGTATTCTAAAGGTACTATAAGGGGTACAGGTAGTAACGGAACAGAAAACGGCTATAAGCATGTAAAAATATGGTAACAACTAATAAGTATAGTGTATTATTAGCTGTTACCATATTAAATTTATTCTATTTCAGTTTCTAAAGTAAGCAAAGATCTTAACATACCTTTTCTAATTTCTTCTGATACCTTAAATGAATATTTACCCATGATGTTAATATGTTCATATCCTAATGGTGATAATCTCTTTATATCATCAATATACACACATTCATATGATTTACGTAAATTTTCAATAGCTAATTCCATATACCTTGTATTCCAGACAATGATTGCATTAACAACAAGCCCTAGCGCACCTAGTTGATCTTCCTGACCTTCTCTATATGCCTGGTGTAATTCACCTTTTTTACCGTAAAACACTGCTCTTGCAAGGTTATGACGTGATTCGCCTCTGTTTAATTGTGTTAATATTTTACGACGATACCCTTTATCATCAACATAAGTAAGTAAATATTGAGTTTTATAAATACGTCCAAATTCTCCTAGTGACTTACCTAACATTGTTGGTTTTCCATTACGTTGTAATGTTTGAATAAGTTCAGTTGGGCTTACTACACCCATTTTTAAGGAACCAGCAATTCTAAGCATATCATCCCAATACCTGCCAATAAGATCTTTATGGATTTTACCTTTTGCAAGTTTATTTAGTACGCCATAATCAGCAGTAGTATCGAGTCTCCAAAATGTGGTCTTTCCTATATCCGCAATACGTGGACTAAATTGATACCCAAGTAATCCAAATAGTCCAAATACAATATCACTATATCCGGCAGTATCTGTCATTATTTCTTTAGGTTTTAATGTTGTTTGCTGCTCAAGTATTCCTTCTATGAGATACATAGAATCTCTTAATGTTCCCGGAATAACTATTCCATGAAACCCTGTAAATTGGTCACTTACAAAGTTATAGTAGGTCACACCACGTCCTCTTCCAAAATATTTAGAATTGGCTCTTGATGTAGTTGTTTTAACAGGGGTAACAAAACGTAGTCCATCAGCGGATGCAACTTCGCCACCACCCCAAGTTTGAGCTAATTTTAAATTTGAATTATATCCTACTAATTTAGCATTGGCTTTTGTTAATGTTTCTACACGTAAATAGTTTTGTTCTACCCATTTAAGTCTATCATATTCAAGAGCTGGAGTTCCTTTTTGTACTACAGTTTCAATTCCAATATTACATGCTTGAACTATAAGAACGGCGCATATACTTACATCAAGGTCTTCAACCCTTGAATTACCTTCACTTATATGAGTAAATGCTTCAGTCATTCCAGTCCAACTAATAACTTCAAGTATAAGTTCTGGTAAATCCGTATTAGGAATAAGTGACTGAACTTTTTTTCTTAATTGTTTTAGTGACTTAGATTCTTCAAGTTTATCGAGTGGTGACAATATAAGCCTGTCTTTTCCATCAAAAGTTTCTATTTTTACGTTTGGATTAATGTTCCACCTTTCAGCAGTCTCTTTATAAGCCTTATCTAATTCTTCTGATAATGGCTTTAATGATTCTTCAGCAGAGACTTTCCAATCAAGAGTTCGCAGTATATGAGGTCGTTGTATTTCCCAGGCTTTGCCCTGTAAAAGTTTTGCTCTTGTATCTCCATAACGGTCACTATTTTCAACATATATATCATGATTTTTTAAAGCTTCAAGTAGCTGTGCTATAACCCAAAATGTATAACCACAAGAACTTATTTTATTTTTAGATTTGATAATAGTTTTTTTCCATAATTCCGAAATACCATCTAAGGTCGCATTTGCATATTTACTTTTTCCTTTTCTATTTTCATTATTTTTTAAGAAATTCCATGCATTTAATACTGATTGTGCTGCTGAAGTGGATTTAAACTCTGTAGCTAACAAAAATTTAGGTAAAAATCTCCTAACAACACCATAGCTACTAAATAATTCATCAAAAGCAACAGTTTGTTCAGGTGGATTTGTTAACTTATCTACTGTATGTACTGCTCTATTTAAATCTTCTTTTGAAATTATAGAAAATATAACTAAACGCATATCTACGTCTGAAATGTTTTCATCAAGTAGTAAACTACATACTTCTTTAAGTTTTCTAGCTGATAAATCTAAGTCTTTAATGGTTCTAAGTCTAGTTTTTTGTTCTTTACGGTTAGAACGTTTAAATAGCTCAGTTAAAAATTGTTCTACTACATCAATCATATCATCTTGAGCACTTATATTAAAAATAACAGCAAATGCTACTAGTGTAGCAATACGTCTTTCATAGTTCATTCGAGCTATTGTTTGAATTTTTGCAGTAGCTGCATATCTAGCAAGCATAATTATTCTACCCATTGGTATTTTAGAGCTATTCCAATTGCCGGCACCTAATGAATGTATTTCTTCAAAACGCTCAATAGCTTTTATAGTGCCTGTAACGGATACAGTTGTAGGTGGTTGTCTCAAAACATCTAATTTTGATTTTTTATCTTTTTCGTCTACTACAAGTAGACCTTCAAGTATTTTTACTTGATTTTCATTAGGAAGTTTTAAAAGCTCCTTCCATAGCCTTATAGTGGATCTATCTCTTACTTGGGCAATAAGTCTTGCCATAACAGTTACACCGGGCAATAAGATTTTTTGTTCAATACATCTAGCGGTTGCAAGGTCGAAAAGTATACTTGGTCGCTCAGGTGTAATCCAGGATCTTGTATATAGCCATCGTACTAGTCTCCAATGATAGGGCTCTTTTGTAAAGTCACGATATCCATATAACATACATATTTCTTTTCTATGATTTTGAATATTTTTACTTGAAGTATACATCAAGAATGTCTCTTCATCAATTTTTAGCTGTTGTGAAACATATATAATTACATTTTTAGGGATATCAATAGGATTAGATAAAAAAGTTCCTAAGAATCTTACAGTTCCAAGTTGTATAGCAAATCCTAAGCGATTATAATCATTTCTATGCTGAAAAATAATTCTAAGATCTTCGTCATCCAACCAAAAATATTTTGTTAACTGTTCAAACGATGGATTCTCTATAAATTTTCCATATAATAATTCTTGGTCCTTAGTTAAAAACTCAACTGGCATTTTAAAACCCCTTATCAATAGTTTACTTTATTATTTTCTCGTGTTGTTTAACTATTTTATAAAATGTTGTTTTTCTAAGATTTAGTAAATCAAAGGCCTTAACAGCTTTTATATTTCCTAATTTCCATTCATCATATATTTTTTCAAATTCCTTTGGTTTTTCTATATTTGGTCTCCCAAAATTAACACCCCTTTTTTTAGCAGCATAAATACCTTCCTTTTGCCTTTGTAGAGTATTTTCCCTTTCAAGCTCCGCTAATGCACCAAATACAGTAAGCATAAATTTACCTTGAGGTGTTTTTGTATCAATATTTTCTTTAAGACTAACAAGTTCTACACCTTTAAGTTTTAGTTGCTCAACAATATTAAGTAAGTCCTTAGTGCTTCTTGCTAGTCTACTTATACTTTCGATATAAAGAGTATCACCATCTCGAACATACTCCATCATTTTTTTAAACTCTGATCTCTCAGTATTTTTGCCACTAACTTTTTCAATAAAATATCTATTAATTTTAAATTCACATAGTGCTATTTCTTGTCTATCTGTATGCTGGTCCATTGATGAAACCCGTATATATGCAATATTTGACATATAAATAACCTCTTTCTAAGATAATATTTATTAAAATAATACATGATATGTTTGAAAATATCAATTGTTTAATATGAACGTTCAAAAATTCAAAAACTAAATATATTGAACGCTCTAGATAGTGTTCAAAAAAGTACACTCTTTTGAACACTATCTAAAATGACAAGGTATATTCCATATGCAAATAAGCGGTATTAAATTGTTATTTTCTTCCATTGCCACAGAGACCCCTATTACTTAAATTCATGATATTGGGTCTTTATGATTTTATATATTGTTCAATGGCCTTGACATTCCAGTAGCTAGGACATCTAGACTTGTTAATATATTTGTTTTCGGATTATTGATATACTAATTTTTTTTTATTGACAAAATAGTACGAAGATAGTACTATAAAACTAGTTCTATAGTCGTACTATTAAATGGAGATGAAATATATGAGTAGCTATAATCAAGATATTGAAGAATTAAGTCAGCTTTGGCACATTTTGATTCCAGTGGGAAAAAATATTCTGGATATGAAGGAATTTGAGCATTTAAGGAATGTAACGGAGCTAGAAATTGGAATTATTGGAATTCTATCTAAAAAGAAACAGCCATTATTTAAGGATGTTTGTAACGAACTTGTCATTCCTAAAAGTACATTAACTAATGCAGTAAAGCGTTTGGAAAAGAACAATTATGTGAAACGTAATATTAATACCAATGACAGAAGATCGTTTAATCTTCAATTAACAACTGAAGGAGAAGTGCTTCAAAAAGAACATATAATATATGAAAATATGTTATGTAAGTTAATCCTTGGTGGTTTAAACGAAGAAGAGCGCACAAAACTTCTTCAAATATTAAAAAAAACTGTAAAAAACATACATATTTAAGGTGACAGATAATTTAGGAGGGAAAAATGATTATTTTAAAAAAAACAGCATTGATTACTGGTGCTACAAGTGGAATTGGTAAATCATTTGCAAAAGAATATGCAAAAATGGGTTTTGATCTTATAATTACAGGTCAAATAGCAGATAAAATAAATATTGTAGCTAAGGAGTTAAAGGAACAATACGAGGTTGATATAGATGTATTTATTGGTGATTTGTCAAAGGATAAAAATATTGATTTGCTTATAGAGAAGATTAAAAGTACCCGAATTGATGTTTTAATTAACAATGCTGGTTTTGGAATTAATAATTATTTTCAAGAACAAGAATTAGATGGTTTTCTTAAGATGATTGGATTACATATCGTATGTGTCACAAAATTAACAAGTGCTGTTATTACACAGATGATTAATAGAAATGAAGGAACAATTATTAATGTTGCGTCAGATGCAGCATATTTGATTATTCCTAAAAATGCTATATATTCAGGAACAAAGGCTTTTGTTAAACAATTTTCGGAAGGGTTGCACTTAGACCTTAACAATTACAAGATTAAAGTTCAAGCACTTTGTCCTGGGCTCACCACAACCGATTTTCAATTGAAGCTTGGTATGGATAAAAGCAGACAAAGAAATAAAGGTATCTTAAGATGGGAAGAACCAGAACAGGTAGTAGAAAAATCAATGAAATATCTAAAAAAAGACAAAGTAGTATGTCTTTGTGGTGGATTCACAGGAAGAATTCAAGTAATCTTGGCGACAGTTATGCCTAAGAAGTGGTATTATAATATGGTTTTAAAAATATTTGCTAGCAAATTATAAAGATTATTATATAAAGTTGAAAGATTTAAAATCCATTTTTTTACATCCTTATAGCCGTTTTTGGTTCCATTACTACCTGTACCCCTATAATAGATTATATATGGCAATATTCAAAATACTATGGAAATCAGCTAATCGAATGTGAAAAGCATTATGAAAATGAAGAAGGATATGCGTCAATTATATTACTTTTTAATCTTTTAGAAAACATATGCAAATCATATACTAATGATTACGATGGTTCATTCTATAATATACTAAAGAAACTAAAAGAGGATAATGTTATTAATGATGTGGAATATGGATTTTTAAGTGAGGATAAAAATAGCGTAAGAAAGATTAGGAATATGTTTGCGCATGCTAATTTAATGGGAATAAATCTTATTAATATTGAAAATGGTAGAAAAATTTATTACCCATTGTCAGAACAAGAAAGCTGCTTGTTATTATATCAAAAGATATCTGAAGTTGTATTTAATATTATACTTAAAATCATAGCTATTGATGTTAATATCGATGAGGATATAAAAAGGGTGGATGTGAATCTAGTTGAACTTAGTGCTATAGATACGTTAAACTTAATGGGATGGAATAAAAGTGATATTCAAAAGATACAAGAGTTAGTTAGTGACGGTTTAGTTAGTGAAGAATCATTAGCAAGAATAGTTGATAATACTGGACCATTAAATGTCTATGAAATGATATTTAGTAATTTACTATAATCTTTTAATACCCATAAAATCTATTCGACTTTGTTTCATACATTTTATTAAAATGATCTAGAATGTTAGCAACCAGAAATCGCCTTCCTATACGTCAGCCATTTTCTGGAACGACCCCTGGGGTCGTAGGAGATAACTGAGAGTTAGCTCCTTGCCAAAGATTGTATTTATAGCACAGTAAAAAGCAAATAAAAATAAAGGGCTTTGGTTACAAAAAACCAAAGCCCTTTATTTTTACATTTATAATTTTCATAGTTGTAGGGTATATTTATTAAAATAAAATTTCTATTTTTTTATTAATTAAATTCTCAGCTATATTTTTATCTGATATAAACACATGCCTCTTAGTATCATAGGGAATCTCTTTAATAAATATTTTAGTGCCTTCTTTTCTCTTAATATTATCAAAATATTCTAAAGTTTTTTCATAATTCAAATCATTATTACGTGCTATTTCTTGAATCATTCTAAGAGTTGAAATATATCCTATATTTGCTTTAGGATAAAAATTTTCCAAAATATCTGTAAGTTTTACTATGTATGAATAAGCTGCATAATCATCAGAGCATATTTTGTAATTTGCTTTTTCCTTTAAAGCGCATAAAACTTGAACAGCAATAAATAAAGCAATTTCACCTCTATTTTTTTCATTTCCTTTGCTATTAGCTAGGTTTAATAATTTTTCATAAAAATCTTTTTCATATGGATTTAATTCATCTATTTTAGTATTCAAAGCTATATTCTCTTGAAAAGCACTAGAAAATGCTTGTTTAATTTTCACTTCTGTATTAGTTAAAGATGGCTTGCCAAATTTTAATAAATCAATATAACATTTTTCATCTATAAAGATTAAAGCTTTTACTTTATTTTTAAGTTCTTTAAGATACCCTAAATACCAATCTAGAATTTTATTAGTTCGCTTATCTTTCATCTCTCTTATTATAGGTTCAACAAAAATAATAACATCATCTTTATTAAAAAAATCCAAGGCATAATATCGCCCATTAGGTTTATTACAATGGAAAATATAACTATTGGTATCATAAAGTATTATGCTTCTAGCTTGATTTAATAATTTACATATTTGTTTAAAATCAAATTCAAATAAATCTTCTATATCTTTAAAATTTAGAGGTATATTGCTATTTTGCGTCACTTTTAAACTTCACCTCTAAATCATTTAATAATCTGTTATAATATTCCTGATTTTGATTTAAAAAAGATTCAAGCATAGAACCACTTTCTCTTGCTTCTTTAAAATCTTCTTCTATATCATAAAGTTTAATAACATCACTAGGTTCTAAAATAGAACTGTCCAATCCAAGAATCTTAAAATGATTTTTTAAATTATCTATATCATTTTTAAAATTTTCATACAAATCATCAAAACTAATACATTCCAGTTCATAAAGTCTTATCAATATAGTCTTTTTAGGCACTTTATATAAATCAATTAGATAGCATATAGTTTCATCCATAGTAAATTTCCTATCAACAGTAAATTTATTATAGTTCTCACGCAAAGATTTTAAAAGCATCAAAGAAGCATAATAATTTGCTTTTCTTTCTTCTAAATTTATAGAATCCTCTTCATTGAAAAAAACTGGATCTACCTTGTTTACCTCAAAAGTTTTATCATGAACTAAGTGATAATATTCATGCATCAAAACAAAATTCTGAAAATTTCTTGGTTGATTACTATTTATAAAACAAAAAGAATTATCAGTAGTTTTGTATATAAAACCGCCTAATTCTTTATTCTTTACAGGATATTTTATAATAGTAAATTCTTCTTCCATTTTTAAATTTATATTTTGCAAACTATTTATATTTTCATCGTAAAAAAAAGAAAAGTCTTTTTTAACTATAGTTTTGATTTCTTCTTTTATCTGTGTATTTAATTCTAATATTCTCTCCAGATCTTGTTTTAAAATCAAAATATCACCCCCTTAAAAATCAAGTGCATTCATTTTTTTATTAGCGGTCTTAACCGAATCTATTACATTTATTATTCCCATTAAATCTTTTAAAGTACTCAAAGTTTCCTTATCTTGTATATTTACATCGCCACAAAATGCAATGGCTGGTTTTTGTATTACTAACGAATCAAAAATATCCGGGCCTATTTCAAAATCCTCTTTAGATAATTCATCAATAGTTAAATCTAAAACATTAGCTATACTACAAAGTTCATCCAAATCAACTTTTTTAGATTTACCATTAAGTATATTACTTATAGTCATCTTGTTCATATCTAGCATATCAGCTAGCCAATTTTGTTTTATACCTTTTATTTTCATGAATTTATTTATATTTTTTATTATAATGTCTTTCATAATTAATACACCCCTCTATTTAAATTTAACATACAGACTCTATTTTGTAAAGAAATTCTATATAAATATCATGCTATTTATTATTTTAACCTGTTTTAAACTTAATATACTTGATTTTGCTTTAATAAATATAAAATTTATATATTTATTACATAGTATTAAATCTTTTATTTTAGTTGCATAAAAAAAACACTCTTCCACTTAAATTTGAAAATTTCAAAAAAATAAGCAACCAGAAATCGCCTTCCTATACGTCAGCCATTTTATGGAACGACTCCAGGGGTCGTAGGAGCTCCTTGTTAATGCATACTTCGCAGGATCAAAAACAAATTTCTTGTTAGACAATGATAATTATGGTATCATTATTATACATTAGGGCATACTATAAGATATAATATATATCATTATATTTAAGGAGAGATAAAATGAATAAAATAGATATTAACAAGTTAAGTGAATTAGTTAAACTAAAAAGAAAAGAAAAAAACTTAACTCAGAGTCAACTTGAAAACTTAACAAGTATTAATAGACAAATTATAGGTAGAATTGAATTAAGTCAATTTATACCTTCGATAAAACAACTTGAAGCTCTTTTAGAAACTTTAGGTATAGATTTTGCTGATATTATTGAAGATAATTCTGAACCAAGTGTACTTTTAGCTATGAGAGGAAAAGCTGAGTCATCAGAAGAAACTGAAGCTTTAGATCATATGATTTCCATGATGTTATGTTTAAAAAAACATGATATTTTAAGGAGTCGTTTAAATGGATAGTCAAATTGAATTAAATGAAAAAGACATATTTGAAATTTGTGAATTGGTTAATGATCTTAGAGGCAGTTTTAGAACTGGTGATGCACCTATAGGTCCCAATATATTCAAATTAGTTCAATTAAAAGATATAAGACTTGTTTTTTATCCAATTAAAGACAGTGATAAAAATAACTTTTCAGCAGTTTACGTATCAATGAAAAATCAAAACAAAAATTTTGATTTCATCGGACTTAATACTAATGATTATTTAGACGATCAAATATTTAGCCTAGCCCATGAATTGTATCATTATAAAAAAAGAAGTTCTCTACATTTTTACAGAGATACTTTAAATAAAGTTGATAAAGAAGAGCTTATGGCTGAACGGTTCGCTGCTGAATTGTTATTACCAAAATCATCTTTAGAAGATGAAATACGTTCAATAAATAATGGAAGCAACAATCTAAAGCAATGGGAATATAAAAGTATTCTTATGTTTATTGCTAGATTACACACAGACTACAGAATTCCTTATAAAGCAATAGTTAAAAGACTTTATGAACTTGGATTTATAGATAAAAGCCAATACACAGATCTATATAAGGAAAAGAATAGAAAAGAAAGCGGACTATACTATACAATAGGAATTAATGTAGGTGATAAAGAATTCCGTGATCTTAATACCTATACCAAAACGTTAGGAGTATATAAAAATGAAATTGAAAATATAATTAGAGATTATGATAGTGACACAATATCTCTTCCTACTCTAAAATCTTCTTTAGAAATTTTAGGGAAAAAACTCGAAGATTTTGGATTACAAGAAAATGTTGATAATGAAACCTTAGATGAATTTGATGAAATCTTTAAGGAGTATACAGATGGTAAAGAAACGAAATAGAATTAACTATGAATATGAAAATGAATCATTTGTATCTCTCATTGGGAATCCAAACCAATTGATTACCTTAGATGCAAATTTTTTCATATCACCAGATCGTTCAGAAGTTGGTAGAGGAACTAGAACTACATCTCCAATGCCATTTGATTTTTTCAAGGAAGTATGGATAAATGAATTATTTGAGCAATTTAAAAATATTGCAATTCATTCTGCAGTATATGACGAAATTGCTGTTTCAAGTTCCTCAAAGAAATTAGTAGATTTTATGATTAAATCTATTCCTCCCCAAATTCAAATTCTTTATGATAAAGACCTTTCACCTAATGAAAGTATTATTAGAAACACCCTAGAAGTATTTATTCCCTCATCAACAAACTATAATCCTGACATAGACAATAGTACCGATAAAGGCGAAGTTAAAACCCTTGCATATATTGGTGCAAAGGGAATTTTGTATTTTTGTTCACATGATGCAAATGCTATAAGTCTTATTGAAGATACTGAAAAATTAGATACTAAACTTGATGGTTTAAGAGCTATTCATACTTACGAACTAATATATTATATATCAAAGTTTTCAACAAATAAAAAACTAAAACATTTATATAAATATATGTATTATTTATCTGAAACTGATAGGTCTGTTAATCCAGAATGGGGAGAATTTAAAATAAACATGGATAATCTATACAGTAAATATTTTCAACAAAATTTATTATAAATAAAAACGAACAAGGCATTTCTTCACTATATTCGCTATTTGATTTAGGAGCAAAGCAAGATGCTAGCTTTGATAAGGATTATTTTAAAGGAAAATATGGAGCCATCTCTATTATAAGCTAATCCTTTGTAAGAGATTGTGACTAAATTATTAGAAATATATATTTTAATGATTTTATAATTTGGTAGTCCACGGGTTAGGTTCAAATCCTGATCTCTCTAAAGCTGAAATAAATATAGATTTTAATTAAATAAAATAATTGATTCTATTTATGTATCAACAAGTAAGCTTTGCTTCAAGAAACAATAGTTTTAACATTTTCTTAATGGGGGGATATTACATGAATACTCAACAAATTCATAAATATGCAATTAAATGGTTTGAAAAATACCAGGATTCAAAAACCAGAGAACGAGAAGTGGAAGAGCACTTCGCGGAGGAATGTTTTGCACTTGGTTTCGAGATGGATTGTGGAAATTCATTAGAAGAAGCATACCCGGGAAAAAATATTCTAAATGATTACCTGCAGTTAGATGCTGTAATTAATCAAATTAATGATGTTAAATTACTGGGTACTGCCATATTTTCTAAATGGAGAGGTATAACTCATTGGTCTTGTGAAAGTTTACTCTCTGAAAGTAATCGGACCTGGTTCATCATTGCTTTTTCACGATTGGCTCTATTAACTGAAAAAGATTGAGTTAACTCATTTGTTCTGTTAAAGGAATTTTTTAAGTAGTGGACGCACCCTTTGAGGTGCTTTTCTATTATCTTAAAATCTCATTATAAGCATTATATCTATCAATTTTTGTTTCTAATATCTCTATATTTTTAGAATGAGTTTCTTTTAATGTAATTTTATTAATAATATTAAATAAAAAATAATCGTCATCATCAATACTTATAACTTTATTGCCACAAGACCAACCTAAAAACTCAATAGTGCTATTTTTATAAATTTCTTTTAAATATTGTAAAGCGTCTATAGTTTTACTAACATCATATGTGGTGGTTATATGGATTCTTTTATACAATTGATTCACCTCTTAGTCTGTATTTATTCCAAGCAGATTTAAATTAATTATTTGCTTTAATATTATTAAAGATATACATCTTAATAAAGATATATATCTTATAAAACATAATTATATATTATTTTGTTGGTTTGCTCTTTAATTTTTCAAGTCCATTAAGAAGCTCTTTATATTTAGCTTGATATTCAGCAATTTCTAAATTATGTTTAATTTGTATACCTTCAATCTCTTTCTGGTGTTCTTTATCTTTTAATAGAAGAGCTTTATCCATTTCAAGGGCCGCCTTATCTTTAATCTTTTCAATTTCATCTTTATGATTAGCAGCAATATGAAGTGTTTCGTCTTCATAACGAGATTTCATATCTTCCATAGCTTTCTCATTAGAAATTTTCAGATTTTCATTATCTTTAGATAGGGAAGAAAGCTCAAGATCCTTTTCTTTTATTATATTTTCTAAATCAATATTTTTACTTTGAGAATCAGAAAGTAGCTTCTTATATTCTTTTATCTCATCTTTGTATTTTTTATATTCATTCAATAAGCCGGTAAGCGTGTCATTTTTGTCTTTATATTCTGAGATTAATGACCTATTATTGTCCCTTATCTCTTCAAGTTGAAGTATCTTTTTATTCAAATCCTCTGCTTCATTATGCAAATTATTATAAGCTACAATGGTAGAATCAACCTCATTTTCTAATTTTGCATTTTTATCTAATAGATATGATATCTTTTCGTTGTAGTCAGTCATATCTTTTTCATATTCCATATCTTTAGATTTTTGAATATCTGAAATTCTCATGCCAATATTAAGATAGTATTGGTTTATTCGTTTTGTAAGCGCTTCAAGACCATCAATATCTTTAGCTATGTCTGGCATTTCAGCCTTGGCCTTATTAAGCTGGTAAGCGCTAATCAAAGTCCCCATGAATTCCTTATTATTTTTACCACTTTCGCTTATTAACTCTAATAATTTATCTTTGTCTTGCTCGTCAAGTCTAACTGAAAAAACATTATTATCTGCCATTTTTAATCCTTCTAATAAATTGTATACTTATATTTTTATTTAAACCTAGTGTTTATAGTATGTTTACTTGTGTTTACGTTGTAATGTTTACATATATAATTATATAACTGTGGTATTTATAAATCAAGTAATTTTTAATATTTTCAAATATAATACCTATATTTTACCTTGTTATAATTAATAAAAAAATTAAATAAAAAAATTTCGAAATTTCGCGAGTGTTTTTTATTATTTGCATATATGTATTTTTGGACATATAAAATGGAGGGGATATTAATGGAAAATAAGAAAAAGAGTATTGAAGATCAGTGTAAGACACTAAAGGAGTTAAATTTTATTTATTTTGCAGGAGATGATTATTTAGATGCTGAACTCAATTATCAAATTCTGCTTATGCAGCTTAGTGACTTTAAACCGTGTATACCAAGGGACAGATATTTAAAAATAAAACATAGCAAGAAAATGATAGTAGAGGAACTTGCAGCTTCGATTTTAAATCAAGATGTAGTTATGATAGTGCAAGACATGGAATCGGCTAAGAATGTAATAATAAATTATTTTTCTACTAAGAAATTTGTTATTATTGAAGACAAATACTTTAGTTGTGTGCAAAGCAAGAAAATTAAAAAGCTTTCTCATAAAGCATTTAAGCAAATAGAGGAGGGGAAGTTTAAGAATTATGTGTTTAGGGAAGTGAAATAATAAATCAATTATATCGTTATTCTCTAAACTTCAAACATAGGTAACTTTTTTGATTTTTTACTCATGTTTTTATTATATGAGTAATTAGTTCCTATGTTTATAATCTTTATGTAACTAAATCTACTGGTGACAACAACAAATGACATAGTTGTTGTATAGTAAAAGTATAGTAATTGTATAGTAATGTATAGTAGGGGTGCTTCAAACATAGTCATATCAAAAGCTATAGAACTTTAATTGTAACGGCATTATACTCTAATTGTAACGGCGTTATACTTGAACTGTAACGGCACTATACTCCAATTGTAACGGCGTTATACCTAAACTATAACGGCATTATACTTCGAATACTATAAAATTCATTTTGAACTATTAATTTTGCAAGTGAAATTTTATAAAAAAATAAATTCATTAAGTTAGAAAGATAGAACTAATCGCTTTAGACACTTAAAATTAATTTATAATGTATGCCTTGATATGCCTTATTTTAGCTAATATTTTTAATAAAAATATATATTATTTTTGTAATTGTAAATTAACTATATTTACTATTTAACTTGACATTATACTTGAATTGTAACGGCGTTATACCTATCCGTATAAAGTATGAACAATGCATTGACATAGTAACAATATATTTATTATAATTCTATTAGAGAGGTAGAATTATGGCAGAAAAAGAAGTTAGTTTGTTTAAAAATAAAAAAGGAAATAATATATCGTTTAGACCAGAAGACTTAATTGAAGCCAGGTACAAGCTTTCTTCAAAAGAAAATGATATTGTTGATATGGTACTTACAAAAATAGAAGATGACACCAACACAAGGTATAATTTAAAAAAAGTGAAGCTATTTCTTTGTTAACAGATGCAAATAATGACTTAAATTTAATAAAAAGATGCTATGAATATAGTTTAAATAAAAATGATATAAAAAATGTAGTAGGATATGTACGAAGGTTAGTTAGAGGTTTTAACGAGCCACAGACAAGCAAAAAAGTTAGTAAATTCACTAATTATGAGCAAAAGGAATATGATTATGATGAGCTAGAAAAGAAATTGCTTGGATGGGATGAATAGAATAATGCAGCACTTGGTATTTTTATCGGGTCTGCATTTTTTTTGATTAATTCAAAGTAACCAGAAATTGCCTTCCTATATATCAGCATTTTCTGGACGCATCCCACAGGGGTCGTAGAAGTTAACTGAAAGTTACTTCCTTGTCACCTGTTAGGATTAAAAGATTCAGAACGATATGTCATGTAATTATTTTTGTGAATAATAGTAATTTTTGAATTTTTTAGTATAATAATGTAGAATGAATATAATATTATTATAATAATGTATACACCTTTTAAGGGGGAGATAAAGTTGTTACATATAGGAATTTGTGATGATGTTTATGAAGAACGGCAGATAATATTTAACTTATGCAAAGAATATTTTAAAGAAAATGCTATCAATCATGATTATGTATCTTTTTCTAATGGAGAAGATGTATTGCTTTATTGTAAAAAAGATGATAATAAGCGAATAGACTTGTTATTTCTTGATGTGGAGATGCCGGGAATTAGTGGAATTGAATTAAAAGACGCAGTTATAAAGAAGGATAAGGTATGGCGTATTGTTTTTGTGACAAATCATATGAAAAGTATTTATGGAGCATTTGGCAGAAAAACAATTGGATTTATTTCTAAACCACCTGTACAGGAAAAAATAAACAAAATGATAGCAATAACATTAAATGAACTGGAAGAAAATGTTGTAGTAATAGTCAAGGGGCATGATGGGAAGGCAATAGAGATTCAGTTAGAGGATATTGCTTATTTTAGAGCATCAGGAAGTTACACAGAAATTGTTGTATATTCATTACTTTCCAGTTCTCGAAACTACATCCTATGTACAAAAAAATTGGGTGATTTAGAAAAAGAAATGGAATCATATCCTATTATAAGAGTACATAAATCGTATATGGTTAATTTAGCTAATATAGTTGATTTTGGGGAGAAGATTATTTTACGTAATTTATCATTGGAAATACCTGCAGGAAGAGCATATAAAGAACAAGCGAGGAAAAAGTACTTAAATTATGGAAGGCAAAGGATAAAAAAGATACTATGAAAGAAGATATTATTTATTTGATTGTATATTTATTTACAGAGTTTTTTAATTATACGCTTGCATATGTTGTTATTTTTCATGCAATTTTAAGTAGAAGTAAACAAAAATGGTTGTTATCTATTGGTACAATTCTAATTTTCCATATTTTTTTATTGTATCATGTTGGAAGAGAAGCCACAAGTGCAGTAAGTCTATTAACTATGTTAGTAATACCTGCTTTCTTACTTGACTTTAGGGAAAGAAAATACTTCTTATTATATCCCTATGTTGTGATTGGAACTTCTGTCGTGGGTGTAAGTATGTCCTTTTTACTTGCTACTATGCTTGGCATACCTGAACATATAATTGCAGAGGGGAATTGGTATACGATTTTTTGCCAGTGTGTACAGGGTATTGTGCTTATATTATTAGCAGGATATAGAAAGTTGAAAAAGAAAGATTCTTTTCAAGTTAATTTGGACAGGAAACAGTATATGTTATTTTATATTGTAGTAATATGCCTGTTTCTTATGTTAGCGCCAATACAGAAACTCACAGAGGAATATAATTCAATAGGATATATCAATTTAATCGGTCTTTCTGTTTCTGTTGCATGTATAGTATTAGTTGTAATAACAATATGGCAGGGAATTGTAGTGAACCGGGAAATTCAGCTTAAAGAGCGTAATAAGGAAAATGAAAAATATATAGAATTACAGAAGGAATATTATACACATCTTATGGAACACGATGCGAAAATGCGTTGCTTTCGTCATGATATGAAGGCACATATGATTGTACTAAAAGCACATTGTCAAAATGGTGATTATAAAGAGCTTGAGGACTATTTAAATTGTGTTATTGAAGAATCTGCAATATTTACAGTTGAAAGCTATACTGGAAATAAGGATGTGGATGCGATAATTCGAAATTTGATTGAAAATGCAAAGGTACATCAGATAAAATTTGAAATTATAGGGAACTTACCAGACAAAACCAGAGTTTCCGATTATGATCTTTGTACCATTTTATCAAACCTTATAAAAAATGCTATCGAAGCATGTGAAAAAATAGAAGAGATTTCAAAACGAAACATCAAGATTTCATTGGGAACCTACAATCAACAGATATTCATTTCTGTAAAAAATACTTTTATTGGAAAGGTTGTAAAAAAAGAAAATCATCTAGTTACAACAAAAGAAGATTATAAAAATCATGGAATTGGCAGCAAGAATATAGAAAATATCACAAATAAGTATAATGGGGTTCTTGAATATCTATATAATGAAGGATGGTTTATAGTGGAAATCATAATATAAACATCGAGAGGGAGTCGACCTCTTTTAGCATGCTCTAATTTATTATAATATTTCAATAAAAGTCAAAAATCAAGTTGCAATCAATCTTTATTTTGGTTACAAAAGTGACATCTCGCCTTTCAATTAAATTTAATATTAATTAAGACAATTTAATGTTGTTCATGAAGAAAAAGCGTCGCTCATGGAATTTAAATTGTCTTTTTTTATTTTGTTTAGTAGAGTTGATTATGTAGAGAGGATCAAATGATAAGTTTATAGTGGCTATGATGTATTGATATAATAATATAAAAAGTGTATTTCTATTGGTAATTGTTAAATGATTTTTGTATTTATTGTGAATAACTTTTTTTAAATTAGAAAGGAGAAATATATGAGTAATGCAGATATAATTCAGTTTGTTATAATAGGGATTATATATACCGGTTTGATTACAATCTTTATTATAGTGGGTAGAAAATGGTCTAAGGGGCAATGGTTATCATTGATAGCAGGTTATAATACCGAAACTAAAAGTGAAAAGGATAAATATAATACATTAGAGTTGTCAAAATTTATGGCAATTGTAGCATATGTAAATAGTTTTTTCATATGTTTATTTCTACCTATTATTTATTTAGTAATAAAATACAAGATGCTATGGTTACTATATTTTCTTATTGTAGATATCATTGTATTTGATGTTTATGCGGCAATACACTCCAATAAATATAAAGTGCATAAATAGCAATAAGCTTTCTTTTAGTCGCTCCTATCATTACTGAGGGTGATAGCTAAGAAGCAGCTTTAATGAAAATAAGCTTAACTCTTACAAAAATATAGATTTATAATATATACCCTACGACTAATATATTTTTTATAGTTGTAGGGTATTTTTACGTTCTAATCCATTTATTAAATTTTGAAAATTTCAAAAATATTAACGCATAATTTCAAAAATATGATATTATAATAGTAAAAAGTGAATATTTTTTGAAAAATTCTAAATAATATATAATGAAACTAAATTAAAAAACTCAAATAAATTTAATAATTTATATAAAAGGGAAAATAAAAAATGTTAGTTATGTTTAAAGCAAAGAACTTTTCATCCTTTAAAGACGATATAGTTTTAGATCTAAGAAAAACATCTATAAAACAGCATCCAGATCATACTTTTAAATGTGGTGATTTTGAACTATTAAAAACTACCGCAATATACGGCGCCAATGCCAGTGGTAAATCAAATTTGATAAGAGGTATGTGGGCTTTTAAGCATTTTATGATGAGTCAATTCCTTGATAAAAAAAGTGATATCAACATTGAAAATGAAAAAAATTACCGCCATGTTAAAATGGAACCATTTTTATTATCAAACCCTGTAGATACTGCAATTGAATTTGAAATTGTATTTTCTAATGATGATTACTTGTTTCAGTATGGCTATGTAACAAATAATAATATTATCGAAGAAGAATGGATGTCTGTTAATAATGAAATAGTTTTTGAAAGAGCTAAAGAAAATAAAATTGATTTTGGTGATAAATATAAAGATATATTGAAAGAATATAACAAACTAAGAGAAGATAGGCTTTATTTAGCCATCCTTGATTATTTTATTGCAGATAATACGTTTCAAAATATTCTTGATAGTTTTAAAGATTATTTTAATAATAAGTTTAATATTTATTTTGAATTATTTATAGAATCTTCAGTAAAAGAAACAATAGGAGGTATTCGATATTATAAAAAACTTATTGAAGATGAATGCTTTAGAAAAAAAGTTTTAGATTATATAAAGAAGATAGATGTAGGTATAAGTGATTTTTACATAGAAGATGAAACATTATTGAATATAGAAAATAATTCCAAACAAGAAAACCCACCAATAATAAAAACCGTACACAATGTTTATGATAATAATGGTAATGTCATTGATAAGAAGTACTTTGATTTATCTCAGGAATCCTCCGGTACATTAAGATTTATGTCCTTTATTCAAGATATATTATCTATGATGGAAATAGGCGGAGTTTTTATCATTGATGAATTATCTGCAAGGCTACATCCTTTTTTAACAAAATTTATTGTAGATATGTTTCAATCAACTATCAATAAAAATAATACTCAATTAGTATTTACCACTCATGAGATTTCTATAATGAATAAAGATCAATTTAGAAGAGATGAAGTTGTTCTTATTGATAAAAATAAGCAAGGTATTTCTTCACTATATTCTTTATTTGATTTAGGAGTAAAACAAGATGCTAGTTTTGATAAAGATTATTTTAAAGGAAAATATGGGGCCATTCCTATTATAAGCTACTCCTTTGCAAGGGATTGCGACTAAAGTATAAGAAATGTAAGTTTTAATGATTTTATAATTTGGTAGTCCACGGTTTAGGTTCAAATCCTAATCTCTCTAACGCTGAAATAAATATAGTTTTTTGTGTAGATATTATCGTTAAATCAATAATATCTAAATATATATCCACTAGTATTGATTTACTAAGAAATAAGAAAAGGATATGGTCAATTATAAAAAATATATTTTTTGCAGTTATAGCTCTATGTGTGGCATGTAGAGAGATTGTGTAATTGGTAGCACAGGTTTACATATGACCGCATAGAGCTAAATTCATTTAAAAATATACTTGTAATTTAATAAGATAAAGAATAAAAGTAAATGGAATTCTATTTTATAGGTCCTTACTTTTATTTTTTTATTGTTTAAAACAAATGTAATATAAGCGAGAATTATAATTTTACAAAACTGATGGAATGGACAGGCTTATCTTACTTCCTTATTTCTATCAAAGTATCAGTATCAATCCAATAAGCCAGTCCATTCCTTTGATCTTATGGCCTGCGGCAGCAAGGATATTTTTTTAAGGCCCTCACCTCGCAAGCTCGGTCAAGCCCTTAAAAAAATTACATAATATAGTTTTGTTTCGAATCCAGTTTGCGTTTCTGATAAAGGGCTGGTCCAAGCTTTCCTTTGAAAAGATAAAAGAAAGCTTGGACCAGCTGCATGAAAGACAAATCTTTAAATTTAGTATTTCTATTCTTATGGATATAGCTCAACTTAGTTTTAACGATATGATTTTAAATCCGAATATAGTGGTTATTTAGACATCTTTGATATCTATTATAAATGGATACCAGTCTTATAAACTTATTAGTAATTAATAAATATAATGTAGTAGTGGTACTCCTGCTATCCCTAAATCTAAAGGACAAACTAATTCTGGCACGAAACCCCACCACCCGAAAATGAACAGGTTCCTCCCTAGCAGCTCTAATTTTCTATAAGTCTAAAGGTCAGCCTTCTAGAAAATAAGAGCTTCACGGTTTTAACTAGTCCATTTTCAGGTACCCGGTGGCGTGCAACGGTTACAATTTAGATTATTTTTATAAATTAGTTCAGTTTTTTATAAAGAATAGTTTAAAGATCTAAAAACATAAAAATATTTAAATAAAATAATATTTAAATATTTTTAATAAGTTAATCTTTTTCTTATGTTAAGCCTGCGGCTCAACATAAGAAAAAGATTTTTGTTTTACCTAGATTTGTTGAGTCTTCTAGATTAGATTTCAGTATCAGGGCATTGGACTAGCTAATAGACTCATCAAATACCAAGACTCATTCTTCGCCCTGGCATTCTCCCTCGCCCAATAGCTGGTCCAAGAGAAAAATTGCATAATTTTAAAATTGATTTTATATTAAAAAACGTTGAAGATTCGTTGTTTTAATATAAAACCAACTAAATGTAATTATGCAATTTTCTATATAATATCCTCTTGAATCACAGTTCGTGTTCCCCGCCCTACCCACCAGAGCGGCTGCAGTTACAAAATCTTCAATCCAGTTTATCTTATAAGCCCCACCTTTCGATAAAGCTCTCTCCACCACCCACCCGCCAAGACCTTTAACAAAAGGCTGATTTTTTCTTGTATCCATTGGAATATAGTTTGCGAATATTATATAAGGTATATTAACTCCTTGTAGTAAATTTAAATATATAGTACGTAATAAAAAACACAACGTATTTGATTAATTTAATTATTTTTTAACTCATTATAAATTAAATTACATATTACGATGCCTAATTCTACCATGAATTGTTTTTGGTTTTCTGTATATTCGTTTCTTTCTTTAATACTTTCTTGTGATGAATGTCTAAAACATTGAATTTTCTTTTTTAATTTTATTACATCATTTTCTTTAATAAAACCTAAAGAAATATTATCATAATTCAATGTAATATATTTCCCATCCTTTTTCAATAAATATTCAATCAAATTTCCTATTTCTTTTAATTTTTCATCAAGAGCCATTTGGTTAAATTGCGCATTTCTCGTTGATATTTTCTGGATTAATTCATCTATTTCTCCAATTACAACAACTTTTTCAGAATCTTCTTTTTCCAAATACTCAATAGCTTTTTTTATTTCATAAATTTTCTTTTCATCGTAATCTGTTAATTTATTATTTTTTAATTTATAATCCTCACAATAATTCAATAATTCACTTATTAATTTTGCGACTTTTAAATTAGATTCTGTTTCAAATATTTGCCGCAATTTATTAGCTTTTGAACAATTAATTTCATAACCTTTATCCTGATAAATATCAATATCAATAATTCCTTTTATAAATCTTTCAAATGAATTATTAGAAAAATCTAATACATATCCACTTTCCATTTCAAACAATTCTTCTAATGATTGCGTTATTGTATATTTTAAATTTGCCATATGTCCTCCTACAAATTCCTATTTATCTGCAGATTATATAAAATATTTATTTCGTGATTTTATACCATTACAACCTACCTATAAATACAATAATACCATAAATTATTAAATATGTATTAAATCATAACTAAAATTCAACTAATTACTAGGACCATATTCCTTCACCAACTTATAAAAAGTCCCCTTCTTTAATCCCAGCATCTCCATAGCTTTTACAGCTGTAATATCGCCAGCAATCCATTCCTTATAAACATCATCAAAATTATCCGGGTAAATAGCCTTGGGTCTTCCTAGATGTTTCCCTTTAGCCTTAGCAATCTCTATTCCTTCCCTTTGTCTTTGTCTTATATTATCTCTTTCTTGCTCTGCAACAAAAGATAAAACCTCTAGCACTAGATTAGATACAAAGTTACCTATTAAATCTTTGTATTGAGTGGTATCTAAAAGAGGCATATCGATTACCTTAATATCAACTTTCAAATCTAAAGTTATCTCTTCCCACTCTTTTTTTATCTCTCTGGAGTTTCGGCCAAACCTATCTATGGATTTAATGTATAGAAGATCTCCTGGTCTTAATATGTTTTTCATAGCTTTATATTCAGGCCTTTCAAAATCTTTCCCGCTTTGACGATCTATAAATATATCTCTTTGCTCTATTTTTAAATCTAGCATTTCTTTAAGCTGCCTATCGATATTCTGATCCTGAGAACTTACCCTTATGTATCCAAAAATCTTATTCATATGTATCCTCCAATTTTCTCTAAATTCGATATATGTAATTTTTTATTTGTGTATTATAGTTATTATACCACATACGTCCATAAAGGTAGTTGAATATTTATAAACGTTCATAAATAAAAAATAGAGGTTATTAGACGTGAATATTAGGGGTATTCTACGTGATTTTGTATGTCTTTAAAGGTGTACTTTTATGGATAACAATTTTTTAAACATCCAACTATGATTTAAAAAAATAGTATTTAATGGTATAATGTTTCTAATGATTAAGTCGCCATTGTACCAAATTACAACACAAGAATTATTTATATTTAACTTAGAAATCTATAAATAATATAGATATTTTAGAGGAAAGGAGGAGTTTACATGAAAGTTAGAAGTTTGAATAAAAAAGTAAATCAATGCAGGGGGGATATTCTCCTGTAATAATGGAGGAAACTAAATTGAATAATATAGTTACAGATAGATTAATTATTAGAAAGTTTAATAAAACAGATTGGAAAGATTTATATGAATACTTATCAAATGAGACAGTAGTAAAATATGAGCCGTATAATGTTTATACTGAAACAGAAGCTAAAAAAGAAGCAATAG
>JBGUER010000004.1:0-48739 GCA_041821285.1 Clostridiaceae bacterium | reverse complement strand
ATGGATATAAGGATTTAAATGACCAACCAGTTGAGGGAGATAATATAAAAAGTACAAAAAAAGAAATTGAAAAAAGCATTGATATTATAAATATTGCTTTTGAAAAATTATTAGATGATTTATTTGAAGAATTATCTTTAGATGTTTCTACAGATATTTCTGTACTTAAAACATTATTTACACAAGAAGGCTTGACTAAAAATGATTTTCAAAAGTAACTTTAAAAGGAGAGAATTTTAAAATGAATGATGATTTTAATGAAAACACTAATGTAATGCCAAGCTTAATATTTGAAGCCGCCGAAGAAGATGTTTCTATTAGTAAAGTAAAAGAAGAAAATGAAGAAATGATTGATGATAGTAATTTAACAGAAGAAGAAAGAAAGATGGTTGATCAATTTGTAGATAAAATTGAAATAACTAATTCTAATTCAATTTTACAATATGGAGTTGGAACCCAAAAGAAAATTTCGGATTTTTCAGAAACCGCTTTAAATAATGTAAAAACTAAAAATCTAGGTGAAGTAGGGGATATGCTTTCCAATGTAGTAGGTGAGCTAAAGAATTTTGAAATTTCAGATGGAAATGAGAAAAAAGGTTTTTTAGGAGTATTTAAGAAAACTAAAGAGAAAGTTTCTCAGATGAAAAGAAAATATGAGAAAGTAGAAGGCAACATAAATGAAATTTGTACTATGCTTGAAGAACATCAAATACAACTTTTAAAAGATATTGCTATGCTTGATAAAATGTATGAAATAAATAAGGTATATTTTAAGGAACTTTCTATGTATATTTTAGCAGGTAAGAAGAAACTTTCAAAATTAGAAAAAGAAGAACTCCCAATTTTAGTGGAAAAGGCTCGAATTAGTGGACTTCCAGAAGATGCACAGGAAATAAATGATTTTAAATCTCTTTGCAATCGCTTTGAGAAAAAAATTCATGATTTAGAGTTAACGAGAATGATTTCGCTTCAAATGGCTCCTCAAATTCGTTTAATTCAAAATAACGATTCTTTAATGTCAGAAAAGATACAATCAACAATTGTAAATACTATTCCACTTTGGAAAAGTCAAATTGTTTTAGCTCTTGGAGTTGCTCATTCTAAAGATGCAGCTAAAGCTCAAAATGAAGTGACAAATATGACAAACGAACTTTTGCGTAAAAATGCAGAAACACTAAAAATGTCCACTATAGAAACAGCTAAAGAAGCTGAACGTGGAGTTATTGATATCGAAACACTTAAAAATACAAATGAGTCATTAATTTCAACTCTTGATGAAGTACTTCGTATACAAACAGAAGGTCGTCAAAAACGGAAAGAGGCTGAAATAGAATTACATAATATTGAAAAACAATTAAAAGATAAACTTTTAGATATTAGAAAGTAGTAAATAACCAATTGTCCTAAATGGATAGTTGGTTATTGTTTAAATCTAAATTATCAAGTTGTCATTCGTTTGAAAGTAAGTTCTAAATTTTTAATTGTCATATATTTAAACGCTCCCCTCTATAAAAATAGTTTAATATAAAACTATTTTACGCCGAGATATATAGTGATTTATATTTTTTTTACATGTCTTTTTTGAAATTATTTGAAACAATTATAAAATATACAACGCAAAATACTACTTGTACAAAAGTGGATACAGGAGTAGCAAGACCTATATAAAATAGTGAGGTAGGGGCGATTTTACTTATAATATAAGACAATGGAATCCTAATACAAAATGCTCCGAAAATTCCTTGAAACATAACAAAAGTTGTTTTACCACATCCATTAAAAAATCCTGCAAAATTAAACATGAAAGAAGTAAGCAAACAGTCAATGGCATAGGCTTTCATATAATCCCAAGAAGCATTTACCACTGCAATATCTTTTGAGAATATTCCGGAAAGTAAATTCCCATGAAAAAAGGAGAAGTATGCTATTATAAACCCAAAACATAATGAAGCGCTAATACCATAAGCTAATGCTTTTTTGGCACGAGTATATTTTTTCGCACCATAATTTTGAGCAACAAAAACGGCAACTGATTGTGAAAAGGCCGATGGTACAAGCATAATAAATCCGGCTAACTTTTCTGCTACACCAATACCTGCGGAAGCAATGACACCAAGCGAATTTACAATTGTAGTGATAGCAAGGAAAGATAAGTTTACAAGCCCATCTTGCAAGGCAATAGGAGCGCCATATTTTAAAATTTGTGATGTAATACCCTTATGGAAATGAATATTGTTTTTTGAAAATTCAAAAGGTAGTCCACGTTTTTTAATAATGAAGATAGAAAGTACTACACTGATTGCCTGTGCAAATACAGTTGCAATTGCCACGCCTGCTACTCCCATATGAAATACAACAACTAAAAGAATATCTCCTAGAATATTAAAAATACAGGCAATTGTTACTGTTATAAGCGGAGTTTTAGAATCTCCAAGTCCTCTGAAAATACTGCAAATTACATTGAAAGCTACAATAAAAATAGTGCCTGCAGAAGAAATATACAGATATAATATTGTATAGTCAAATGCTTCTATGGGTGCATGCATTAATTTTGAAATAGGAACAGCAAAAATGAACATAACAGCAGTGATAATAATTGTAAGTACAGAGAAAATACAGACACCGCTACCTACAACATTTCCTGCTTCCTTAGACTTGCCTTGTCCTAGTTTTTGTCCTATAAGTATTGTAATTCCCATAGCAAAGCCATTAATAATGGAAGTAATAGTCATCATCACTTGACTTCCTGTAGCAACTGCAGAGACATATGTAGTGGAACCAAATTGACCTACAATTAAAAGATCAACAGCACCATACATTACTTGCAAGAACATAGCGAGAAGTATAGGTATGGAAAATTTTAATAGTGGATGTAGAATTTCACCTTCTGTAAATTTGAAAATTTTTGTCATTAAAATTCCCCTTTCTTTGCAAAAAAATATGCCGAATAAAACAGTATATCTCTCGATATACAATCTTATCCGGCAAAATTACTTCTTAGAGTTTCCTCTATGGAGTAATTTTCCTCCGATTAACCATAGAAATGTTACCATAATCCTAAGTTTATGTCAATATATTATACATAATTAAAGTTTTTCTATAATTTCGTCGTTAGACAATATTGAATTGGAAAAAATATTTGAAATTTCATATTTATGAACATATAATTTAGTTTAGAAAGAAATCTTTTGAAATAAATTAGATGAAAAGGGGGATGCTACTTGGAAATTAAAGAGTTAAGATATTTTGCAGCGGTATGTAAACATAAAAATATATCTAAAGCTGCAAAATCACTATATATATCTCAACAAGCATTAAGTACCTCAATCAAAAACCTTGAACAAAAATTAAAAACTACACTTTTCAAAAGAACACCTACTGGCGTGGAATTAACTAATGACGGAATATACTTATCTGAAAAAGTTGACTCTCTCTTAGTGCAATTTGATTCAATTTGTAATGATGTTTATTCCCATTTTAATATTAGTAAGGATACAATCTCTATTGGTATTACTTTAGGAATACTACGGTCATTGTCACCAATGATATTTATAGACTTTATGCAAGCTTACCCTGATATTAAGGTTGATAAAATAGATTACCTTGATGAATTATGTAAAATTAATGTTATGAATGAAACTATCGATACTGCAATAAGTATTAAACCTGTTCACTTAACTAATATTGATTTTATATCTATTAAGTCAGAACCACTTATGCTGTTAGTAAATAAGGAAAGTGACTTTTCAAAATTAAAAATCGTGAAATTAAAAAACTTAGCAAATGAGCCATTAATCACCTGTGATGAGAGATTACAATTATATCACTATCAAATTGAAAAATTTAAGCAATATAATATTTCACCTAATTTTATATTTAAAACTAATGAAATTGAAGTTATGACTTCTCTTGTAAGCCAAAATAGAGGTATGCTAATTTGTGCAGAGCATGTTTGGTTAGAGACTAGACATAATAATGTTATAGGAATACCTTTTGAAGATAAAGACTTTGTTTGGGAGTATGGATTCCTGTTAAAAAAAAGTAAACCAATATCAAAGAATGTTCAAAAATTGATTGATTTTATAATAGAAAAAGGTTGAAGAAATCAAGAATAATATAATTCTTGGTTCCTTCAATTTATTTATATTTCTACTGCAACATTGAAAGCTGAGTGTATAGCATTATGAATATCTTTAACAGATGAACAATCACCAACAACATATGTTTCAGGAATTAATGAATTTAGTTCATTTACTGTTTCAATAGTAGATTTCATTCCTAGTGCAGTTATCACAGTATTTGCTTTAATTATGGTTCTCTTCCAATTTCTATCAATTATTTCAATGCCATTTTCATTAATTTTTTCAACTTTAACATTTCCAATTAATTTAACATTATGTTCATGTAATAAATCAAATAGTGCTATTTTACTAACCATAAAGGTTTCACTACATAAATTTTCAACTGGCAACATATCAACAACAGTTACTTTTTTACCTTTTTGTGCTAATGCTAAGGCACTTTCGCATCCAGAAAGTCCGCCGCCACATATAACTACTTCTTCGCCTATTTCAACATTACCCTCATCAGCATCAAATACTGAAACTACATTTTTACCATTAATGCCATTAATTGGAGGAACTATTGGTGTAGAACCTGTAGAAATCACAAGTGCATCAGGGCTTAGTTGCTCAACTAGTTCTTGTGTCACTGTTGTATTTAAAACTATTTTGGCACCACAGTTTTCTATGTTTTTTACTTGCCAATCAAGATATCTTTTTAAATCGTCTTTGAATGGTAATGCACTTGCCTCATGAAGTAGCCCTCCAAGACGACTTGATTTTTCATAAATAGTAACATCGTGTCCACGTTTTATAGCAGTTTCTGCAGCCATCATTCCTGCAACTCCACCGCCAACAATCATAACATTTTTCTTTGTATCTGATTTTTGAATTGTTCTGTATTTTGTTTCACGACCTACAACCGGATTTAGACTGCAACGTACTGGCCAACCTGGGAAAATTGTCTTTAAGCAATTATAACAACGCATACATGGTCTAATTTTATCACTTTGGCCTCTATAACCTTTGGTTACAGTTTCACCATCTACTAAAAGTGCACGTGCCATGCCAATAACATCAGCTTGTCCTTTTTCTAAAATCTCTTCTGCTTCTTCAAGTGTGGTGATTCCACCTACGACACATACTGGTATATCAAGAGCAGTCTTTATTTTAGCCGCATTTTCTGCATTTACACAATGTCCATCTAAATAAGTAGGTAATGTATATTTTGCATAATTTAAGTCTACAATTAATCCTCTTGATATATGCACCATATCTAAATCCTTTTGGGCTACTTTTAAAAATTCAATTACTTCATCAATTTTCATACCACCAGGCGCAATTTCATCGGCACTAATACGAAAATCTATTGCAAGCTTATTTCCACATTTTGCTCTAACGGCTTTTATTACTTCTAGTGGAAATCTCATGCGATTTTCAAGGCTACCTCCATACCAGTCAGTACGTTTATTGCTTCTTGGTGAAAGGAATTGAGCAATAAGATTTCCATGGGCACCATGTAGCATTACCATATCAAATCCTGAAACCATACATCTGTATGCACAGTCGGCAAATTTATTTATGATATCATCAATGTCTCTTTGTGTTAATTCTTTTATATATCTAGATTTTCCTGGAAGTGGTATATTTGATGGTGCTAAGGCATCTCCTACAAGTAAATCTGGAAGTGCAGCGCGTCCTGCATGATTAAGCTCTACTGATAACTTGCAGCCATATCTGTGTACTTCCTCTGCAAGTCTTGAAAGCCCCATAATATCTTTGTCTCTTGTAATAGATAATGCCCCTAAAAAATCTTCTGCTTTATCGGCATCAATTGCAGTGGCTCCAATTGTTATAACGGAAGCACCAGTTCTTGCTTGACCACCTAAAAAATCAACAAGTTCTGTTGTAACTCTGCCCTCTGCATCTGCATGACAAGAAACAAGCGGAGTAAATGTAATACGGTTTTTAATTGTCATATTACCAACTTGTAATGGCTTGAATATATTTGGATAATTATTAAATTTTGGCATATTCGTATCTCCTTTTTAAATATAATTGTTATTTTTTTAACATATTTCATTGTTTTAATTATAATCCATTTAAAAGTCAGGATAAAACAGAAAGATTTTGTTATGCTCACAACTAAAATTTGTAGTATATCCGTTAGGAGGAATATATGTCTTATAAACTTATGATACGACAACCAAATCTCGAAACAACAGAAACAGTAGAAGATATAAAAAAATTACGGATAATATGTTTGACAGTTATTCAGATATATGATAAGTTATCACTATAGACTGATTGGTCTAGACTATGTGGTTTAAAAGAAAAGAGGTATAAGTAGATGGGTAAAAAAATATGTGTAATTACTGGTGCTAATTCAGGTATTGGAAAACAAGCAGCTATACAAATAGCAAAGAAGGGTTACCGTGTTATTATAGGTTGTAGAAATATTGAACGTGGTAATGGAGCTCTTAAAGATATTAAAAAGATAAGTGCTAGTGATGATGTTGAATTCATTCAAGTAGATATGAGTCTTAAATCATCTATTAGAAAGTTTTGTAAAACCATAAATGATCAATATAATTATATTGATGTATTAATTCATAATGCAGCCCTATTTGATATTTCTCAAAAAAGTCCCATAAAAACAGCTGAAGGTTATGAATCATTATGGATGACAAACCACGTAGGTCCTGTTTTAATGACAAAGCTGTTATTGAATTTGTTAAAAAAGAGCGTGGATGGAAGAATTCTAACTGTATCATCTAAAGGATTACTTGCTATGCCAATGTTAAAAGTTGACGTAGAGGACCCTGAATTCAATCACCGTTCATTTTCAGTAACAAAAGCTTATTACCAATCTAAACGAGCTCAAGTGATGTATACTTATTGGTTAGCTAAAGCTTTAGAAAAAGATGGAATTTCAGTGAACTCTATTAGGGTAACTGCAGTTCAAGTTGATATGAGTCGTCATCAAAATATTTCATCATTAAAGAAATGGATTTATAAGCAAAAAAGTAAAAAATCATTAACACCTAAAAGGATGGCTGAAACCTATGTATATCTTGCCACTAGTTCAGATGTAAAAGGAGTAACAGGACAATACTTCGATGAAAATAATCAAGGTGTATCTTCAAGTAAGTACTCAAAGAACTTAAAAAACATTGAAAATGTGATGGCATTGACAGATAAATATCTATAAGGAGACTATAATGAAAGAAAAAACTTTTCAGAGGAAAGCTGAAGTTATACAAGCAGCTTTAGATGAATTTATTACAAATGATTATGAGAAGGCATCGTTAAATACTATCATTAAAGTATCGGGAATTAGTAAAGGAACCTTCTATTACCATTTTAAGAATAAAGAAGCATTATACATTTATTTGTTAAAAAGTGGAGTTGAAGCTAAATGGTCCTACATTAATTCTCAAATTGCTGAAGATGGTGATAATTTTGATGCCTCAGACATATTTGACAAATTTCTATATCAAGCGAGACAAGCTTCTGGGTTTGCAGTTAAATACCCTAAATATTTCAAGCTAAATCAAATGTTTTCTAAAGAGAAGTCAAATCCAATCTACGGGGTTGCGTTAGAAGTACTTGGTGGCGATTCTACAGATATTATTGAAGTTATGATAGAAGATGCTTTTAATAAGAAGGAATTTTCATCTGAATATGAAAAAGCTTTTATTGTGAAACTGTTGAGCCATTTATTGTTAGAATTTGATCAAGTATTTGACGATGTAAGTGATTATGAAAAAGAGAAGGCAACTAAAAACCTTGAAGACTATGTGCGATTTATGCGTTATGGTCTACAAGGTCAAAAAAAACAGGAAATTGAATCATAATAAATCCTACTAACTTTACCAATACACTAACACCTGCGGAAGCGATGACATTAAGTGAGTTTATAATGATAGTAATCCATTTGAAAAATTTTAAGTATTTTCTTGAGATAAGATAGTGCTCAAGTATAAGTAGTTGATTTTGAATTTTTATTATGCTAATATGTAGAATATGTTGTAATTTACAGTTGATGAATTTCATAATTTTAGTTTTCTAGGGTTCCGTAGCTTTAGGCTGGTCTGGTCCGAGAGAAGACGCATGATTTAGTTGTGTACACGGAAGGATAAAAGCCTGGGAGATATTTTTATAATATTTCCTTAGGCTTTTTATTTTTTTAGGGTTAACTATTCATGAGATTGGGGGTGAACTTTATGAATTCACGGTATTTACCTATAATAATGGTTGTATTATCAAGTTTGTGTTATCACATTTCACAAAAGTCAATTCCCACTGGTATAAATCCTATAGTGTCTTTGATAGTTACATATTTTGTTGCTACAGTAATTTCTATTATTTTTTTCGTTGCTTTTGTTCCGGAAACAAGCTTAATTGAATCTGTTAAAACAACAAATTGGGCAAGCATCCTTTTGGGGTTTGCAATAGTAGGTTTGGAAATGGGGTATTTATTATCATATAGGGTAGGTTGGAATATAAGTGTGGCTTCGCTTCTTTCAAATACTTTGGTAGCTCTTCTTCTAATTCCTATTGGATATTATTTCTTTAAAGATAGTATATCAATATCGTCTATTTCAGGAGTGGTGTTGTGTATAGCTGGATTAATACTTATATCGAAAGGCTAGTGATTCAGTTGCTAGTCTTTTGTAAATTATGGTATAATAAGCCAATGCATAAGTGGCAATTGTATTGATATGTAGGGGGATGGGTAAATGAGAAACAATCAATTTGTAAGAATATGCTTAGAACTTTTAGCAGGGATAATAATATCAGTGGTGTTATGTTGTATATTAATATTTTTAGGGTATTATAAAATAAATGCTGAAAGTCTTAATGAATATACAGTTAAGCTATTTGGAGTTATTATATATGAAATAAAAAATATTTCAGGTGATATGGTTGGAACAGCAATAAATAAAAACATGTCTATTATAGGAAGTATATGTTGCATAGTATCCGTTATAGTATGGGAAACTAATGCTATCTTGAAGGGTAAAAAAGCACCTAAGGATTTACGGTAGATGCTTTGTGAAAAATCATTCTGGCGTTTTTATCTACAACTATTGGTTGGTGCATCTTAGTATTATATTGTATGATAGTGTGATATAATATTTTATGATATGTGGAGATAGTACTTAGGATAGAGAAGAAACACATATAAGCTAAAATTAATAATATTAATGATTTGAAGCCCTTGGGTGCATCTACATACATTCAAGGTTTTTTGTATGGGTTAACGTATAATTAGAGGAGGATATATTATGAAAATTTCAAAAGAAGATGCGTTAAAATGGTTTGAGTTTTTTTCCGTATTGCCAGAGGATGAGGAAGTTATGACAAAACAACAAGAAATCATATACTCTACCTTTGCACAAATTGAGGCAGCCATTGAAGATAGAAATGATAGGTTAATGTCTGAAATTAAGAACTTAAAAAATCTAGAGAATAGAACTTATTATATAGGAAACGAAAGCAAATTCTCAAAAGGGTGTCGTTCATGCCTATTGGGAAGCGGTTTGAGTGCAATTAGGAAAACCAACAAATGTAATTTAGAGTGTAAGTTTTGTTATAATTATGGAGAACTAGATGATATTCCGCCAATTGGTGAAGGTATGTGGGAAATCGGTGGTACAAAATTTTATGAGAAGGATATTGATTTACTTCTTTCCACCCAAAAGAAACCCACTGGTATTTCCTACGTTTATATAGAGCCTTTCATGGAAATTGAAAAATATTATTCTATTATAAAGAAATTTAGAGATGCTGAAATTTTTCAACATTTATATACAAATGGTACTTTAGCTACTGAAGAGACATTGAAAGCATTAGGTGAAGCTGGTCTTGACGAGATACGGTTCAACTTAGGTGCATCTAATTGTTCAGACGGAGTTATTGAAAACATTAAAATAGCGAAAAAATATATTAAAAATGTAGGAATTGAAACTCCAATGACTCCTGAATTTTTTGAATCATTTTTCAAGAAAAAACAAGCAATCTTAGATACTAAATTTGATTTTATAAATTGTGCAGAACTACATTTAAATAGTAATAATATAGGCAATTATTATGGAGAAAATATGTATATTGCAAGACAAGGATATATATCACCTATTTGGAGCAGAGAATTGACACTTAAATTTATGAAAATAGCAGAAGAAGAAAACTGGGATTTAGCAGTTCATGATTGCTCGAACTATACAAAATTTGCTAGAGATTTAAATTTGAGCAGTAAAGAGGGCAAGTGGTTCGGAGCCAGTAGTTATGATTGCGAGTTTTCAAGGATACCATACGAAGTATTTTTGCCAATACTACGGGATGAAAATTTTAAATTTCTAATTGAAGAAGAATTACCACAGGGATATAGACCAGGAGAGTTGATTTTTTAGAGGGTAACTGTTACTTGGGAAAAATTAGATATAAGGACTTTTGTGTCAAATTGAAGTTTTATAATAAACTTCAAGGCATGAAGGGGCTTTTTTTTATAAGCATTTTTCCACCTATTCCGGACATATAATATTGAGATTAAGAATTCTTAATTATCCACATAGAAGCGATTTTTTCTGATAGGATTATGGTAAGGAAAGCTCTAATTTAATATTTGATAAAACATGTGGAAATTAATTTTGCAAATCACCAGAATAGATGTAGGGAATTCAAAAAATATTGAAAGGAATATTGAAATCAATGAAAAAATCAATGAATAAATTAATATTAATTTTTGTAGTAATGTGTATATTAACCCTGCCGCTTATAGGATGCGGAAATACAGATGTATATGAGAATGATACACAGACGGATGAGGAAAACAATGAACAGAACCTAACAGCAGGTGTTTATACGGAACCCCTGACTGGAGCAATTATAACAATACCTGGAGTTTTAGTATACCAAACTGAAATAAATGGTCAATATGGAAAAGGTATTATGTTTAAAGATGTTGAAGATAGTCCTTCCATTACTTTGAGTATTACGGTGGATGAGATATATGTAGATACAATTGATGAAGCTTATGAAGAGTTTGGGTTCAATGTAGATTTTTTTAATACTAAGTTGGGAAAATATACTGAAAACTATTTTATGGCCTTCACCAAATCAGATACTTTAGGCGAAATAGATTATACGTATGATTGGGTCTGCCTGCTGACAGATGGAAGCGTTTTACACTTAACGCTAGATGCAATGGATAATGACCCTGCAATGGTTGTACAAGAAATAAATATAGATTTCAATGATGCTGTAGGAGAGCTTGGCCTGGTGTCTATATACAATCGTTCAGAATATAAAGGTAGCTCACCTGTGGTAGGTATATGGGAAAATGCTGAAAGTGGTGATTGGTTTGATTGTGCCGGTGGTCTTTTGTTTTCTATTTATGACAAAGAAGGCAATATAATAGATTGTGGTATATATGATGATTTTTTGGATAGTCTTTCTGGATGTAGTCAAAGCTATAGTGTGGATGTTAATGATAATGGATTAAGTATTGATGGTTTTGATGGTGTTTTTTCTAAGAAGCAGGAACTTGGTGTTATTCCTTATGATATACCTGGAGGCATTCCTTGTGAGGGTACGCAAGCCAGTGGCGAATCTTCTGGCGAAGTATCGGAATATCTTGGTAAATGGGAAAATGATACTATTTCATGTAAACTTGAAATCAACCGTGGTGGTATTAATATCTATGAAGGAAGTGGTAGCTATAGCAATGACAGTTATACATTGACAGACCAGGGTAATATTAAACTTTCGGATGGTACAATTGTGATGGTTGATGATAATGGTGGACTAAAAATAGAAGGTTTGAACGGAATTTTTTATCCGGAAGGTGAAAAAGAAAGTGTTTACGTGCCGTATATTGGACATTGGGATAACGATGAGATAGAACAGTATATTTGGCTTCAGGATGGCGGTGCGTATAGTTACCAAGTCAGCGGATCTGGAATTGGTGGCAGTACATGGTCTGTTGAGGGTAAAGGAATATTGACCATTGGTGGTGATGAGGCTCATATAGACGAAAAGGGAAACTTGGTTATTGACGGTTGTGATGGTGTGTTTATTTGGCAGAAGGAATAATCACTAGATTAAATACATTAGTAAAGAGGCTAGTTAAAGTGAATTTATAAAGTTTGCTTTAAATGGTCTTTTTCTATTTGGTAATAAGATGAAAGTGGTGAAATATGAAAAATCGATATATTTTTATGAGATGTTACAGATTTCGACAAAAAAATACTTCTAAATATTGTATGATATGATTAGTTGATAAAAAAAATAAAGGAGTATTATTATGTTAATTGTAAACAATGTGACTAAAAAATATGGTAAGGTTATTGCGAATGAAAGTGTATCCTTTGAAGCTCAAAGTGGTAGTATAGTGGCTCTTTTGGGTCCTAATGGTGCGGGGAAAAGTACCATTATTAAATCAATAGTTGGCTTTTTAAAATACCAAGGGGAAATTAGGATCGATGATTTTGACAATAAGAGTATTGAAGCCAAAAGACTTATTGGATATGTTCCTGAAATTCCTGTAATGTATCCAAATTTAACTGTTAACGAGCACATGGAGTTTATTGCAAGGGCATATCGTTTGAAAGATTATAAGGACTATGCGAATCAGTTACTTGAAAGAATGGAACTAAGCGACAAAAAGAAAAAGTTTGGCGATGAGCTGTCAAAAGGTATGCAACAAAAATTAAGTATCTGTTGTGGGCTGCTCCCAAATCCTAGAGTAATTCTTTTTGATGAACCTATGATTGGATTAGACCCTCATGCCATTAAAGAATTAAAATTAATAATAAAAGAACTTAGAGATGACGGTTGCACAGTACTTGTTAGTACACACATGATTGAAAGTATTGATATGCTATGGGACCAGACAATTATTATGAAAACTGGTAAGGTTGTTGCTAATGTCAACAGGACTGATTTAGAAAGATCAAATCAAAAATTAGAGGATTTATTTTTTGAGATTACTGAAGCGTCAGAAGAAATTATTACCAGCAAAGAGGTGTAAATAATATGAATTTATTATTATATTATATAGTACATGCCTTTAAAAATTCTATAAAAAAGATTTTCAAATCAAAAGTAGTACTAATTATTTTTGCATTTATTTTAATTGGGGGTATAGTTGGAGGAACCATTGGGGTTATTGCTAATAAATACGAAAGTAAATCTAATCAAACAGAAATTTCAGATAACGTGAAAGAGCAAGATAATAAAGAGGAAGATAATAATATAGATAAATCAGAGGAAATGGATGAATCTGATATGTTAGCAATTGTTGAAATGGTTGTTGGAGGAGTAGTTATATTAATAACACTAGTATCCGTTGCTAATGGAGAGAAAAGTGGAAGTAAAATTTTCACAATGGCTGATATTAATTTCTTATTTCCATCACCAAAAAAACCTCAGTCAGTGTTGATGTTTAAAGTTGTTCTTCAAATGGGTCTGATTTTGGTAAGTTCTATTTATATATTATTTCAATTACCAAATTTGATATTAAATCTAGGATTAAGTACTTGGAATGCTGTTGTAATCCTTAGTGTATGGATAATCATTCTTATTATAGGCAAGCTTATTTCCGTTTGTACATATACTATTGTAGCAACTCATAATAATTTGAGAAAGTTCGTTCGTCCAATTATTTATGGGATAATTTCTATATTGTTAATAATATATTTTCTACTAATAAGTGTTGGTAGTATGAGTAAGTTTGATGCGGCAAAGTATATGTTCACTTCAAAAGGAACACGTTGGATTCCTGTTTGGGGATGGATAAGAGGTATTGTTATGTATTCTATTGAGGGTAACATTTTTGATGCGTTAATGTGCTTATTGGGAATAGTTCTTTTAAGTGGGTTATTTATTTATGTTATTTGGCATATAAAAGCAGATTTTTATGAAGATGCTTTAAGTAGTGCTAGTGAGATGCAAGAGAAAATCACAGCTATGTCAGAAGGAAGAACCATGGTTTTAAAACGTTCAAAGAAAATCAAAAGTGGCGAGATTGGTAGAGGTGAAGGTGCTAATGTGTTTCTTTTCAAGCATTTATATAATCGAAAAAGAAATGCAAGGTTTGGAGTTATAACAAAAACCATGGAAACTTTTTTTGTTATGAATATTTTTATTGCTTTACTTACAAGATTTGCTGCAAAAAGTGATAATATTATTCCTTTGTCTGCAATGATGATTTTTGTAGTTTTTTTCAGAAGTTTTGAAAATCCAATTGTTGAGGAATCATCGAAAAACTTTTTATATTTAGTTCC
Source organism: Clostridiaceae bacterium (assembly GCA_041821285.1). Lineage (GTDB taxonomy): Bacteria > Bacillota > Clostridia > Clostridiales > Clostridiaceae > JAJBWD01. The sequence continues at coordinate 34,389 of JBGUER010000004.1, read as the reverse complement.
AGAAAATTCTTTTAAAAAGCTGTTTTATTCTTTAATAGGTGGAACATTTGATTCATTTTTAAATATTTTGCCAGCGTATTTTATAGCAGTAATAATTATTGGTGGGGATTTATCTGCAGCAATATGTTGGTTTATACTATTTATAAGCTTTGATTTCTTAACGTCTTGTACAGGACTTTTTATTGATATGATGTTGCCAACATATATTGCAGATGCTATAAGAAAAATGATGTTGATACTTTTAGATATGCTTTGCATTATGGCTATTGGAATTATTATTGTTGTTGTAGCATTTTTAACAACACCATTTGAAGCATTGATAGTTGCAATTGTTTTATTTATTTGCATTGGAATGGGGCTATGCTATTTAAGTCAAAAGATACTACATAAGGGGAGAAGTTAATATTAGCATGTGCTGCAGCTATTAATTTTTCCTTAGCTATTTCAACTTTTTTTTAGCTTCAATAAGAAGCTAATTGTTATTTGAAAAAAATATGAAACAGTTCATGAAAATATTTAGTTATTAAATTTAATAGTTTATTTTACATGCTCTCACATTAGTGAGGGCATGTAATTTATTGATGTGAAGGGTCCCTATTTCTTATATCAATGTGGAAATAAGTTTAAAAGCATACTCTATAGTAGATCTAATATCTCTACTGTATAATTTTCTCCTGGTGCATTTACTTCAACTATATCTCCAGCCTTTTTACCAGATAGTGCTTTTCCAAGATCTGATTCTATACTTATAAACATATTTTCAGGGTCTAAATCTATAGTAGTTACTAAGGTTATAATAGTTTCATATTCATCTTCTACAAATTTGACCTTGGCTTTACTATTAATTCTTAATACTGAATTATCGCAAGCGTCATCATTTAGTATAATTGCAGTTGAAAGCATGTTTAATAAATATTGAATTCTATTATCATTTTCCCTATAGTTTGCACAGGCTTCCTTATATTCTGCGTTTTCTGATCTATCTCCATGTGCTGCAGCTATTAATTTTTCCTTAGCTATTTCTCCTCTTTTTATAGTTAATCTATAGTCTAATTCTTCTTTTAATTTTTTTACATTTTCTTCTGTTAATGTGTTATTCATATAAAAGGTTACCTCCAAGAAATATATTGTATTAATATTATATAACAAATTTAATATTAAAGTAACTGTTACTTGGGAAAAACATGCAAATTTGGACTTACCCCAGTTGATGCGTGAAGAATAACAGTAGCAAGTAACGCTAAAAATTATTAAATAACAAATTGTACTAAATGATAACATCTGACATAATTCAGACACATATTAGTGATATAATGGAAAAAAAGGTAAAGAGGTGATATACTGTGGTAAGATTAGAAAAAAGAATAGAGATAGAAAAGAAAAGATTAGATGGAATGATAAAAGAAAATGGTAGTAATCTTTTAAATGATTTAGTTATAGAACAAAGTAAGAAATTGGACAAGCTTATTGTAGTCTATCAGAAAATTAAGCTAAAATGTAGAAGGAAAAAAGCTGATGATTTTGAATTAGAGGAACAAGATATATAATATATGTGATTCGGGAAGAGTAGCTCAATTTTACATAATTTAAGAGGGTGGTTGACATTCAAAGCGTCATAAAAAAATATAAACTTTTGTTTGTGCTGTTTTTAGCACTTGTCACTACCATAGCTTTGATGTTCATAGTTAGAATTCCTAGATTTATAAGCGATTCTCCCAGAAAAATTAGTATAAGTAAAAAAGATGGCATTTATGATCTGACCAATATTAATGATATAGAAAAAAGTGTTATTGAGCTAGTTCCTGGAACAACTTACTACCCAAATACATATCTAACACCACAAAATTTTAATACCGTAACGCCGGTAAGCACTGAGTTCTATGATAAGCTGAACGCGGAATATCTATCTCAGAAGTTTACATTGAAACTTTCTGATAACAGTGATGTTTACGCTCTTACTTTTATGCTTTCAGGTAGGCATGCCATGCGAATTTATGTAAATGGAAAGATAGTGGGACAGACTGGAACTCTTGGAACAACGAAGGAAAAAACTGAGGTGTGGGAAAATAATATTACCTGTTACGCGGCTCCAAAAGATGGAGAAATGGAAATTATTCTAAATAGTGCACAATTTTATCACTTTAAAAGGGGCGCTTCTTTAGCAAAGTTAAGTATTGTAAAAACTTATCCTGAAATTAATTCAGGGGTTTCCTCCCAATCAAAAGGATTTATAATTATGGGAGTGTTGTTTTGTGCAACATTAATTTTGTTGTGTATGTTTCTACTGCAGCCGTCATCAAAAGCAACACTTTATTTTGCAATTGCCTGCCTTGTTATGCTTTTGCGAGAATGTTTGCAAAGTCAAGCATGGATTAATTTTAAGGTTTCAGGGAATTTGTCATTTATGCTTGAATATATGAGTGTGGTACTCTTGACAGTTTTCCTTTCTCTATATCTGGGACAATATATCACAAACAGGCACCTGCGTGGTTTTCAGTATGTAGCAATAATAGGTTCCTGTTTCTACGGCATTTGCTTGATAATTACAGATTCTATTTTTTACACTTCAATTCTTAAATATTATCAGGGTTTACTGGTAGTTTGCATTATTGGAGGTATATCAGGATTATTTTGGCAGATGAGGTATCCTACAAAAGAACAAACTGCCGCTTTATATGGAATAGCAGTATTTTTCTTTGCTGCTGTCAGTGATATTTTGATGTACAGCAATCTTTTAGGGGAAACATATCCCAATAAACCAATAAGTGAGATGGCTATGTTGTTTTTTTGGGTGGCTCAGATAGTATCACTGTTTGTAGCAAATAACCGAATGGTTGTAGAAACAAAAGCGGTGGAACAAAAGCTTGCTATGGAAAACCAAACGTTAGAATGCTTAAATCGGATGAAAACTGAGTTTTTAGGCAATGTTTCTCACGAACTGAAAACCCCACTTACAGTAGTTTCTGGTTATGCACAGACAGCAAGGCAAGAGGTTGAAAAATTGGGTGAGGTTGACAAGGTGAGCATAGCACATAAAATGAAGCTAATATCCGCTGAAGCTGAAAGACTTTCCCTGATGGTAAGTCAGATTCTTGATATAACAAGAATTGAAGAAGGAAGAATGGTTATGGAAAAGGTACCTTGCCATTTGGACGAAATTATCTATAAGGCAATAGATACCCATTACCCAATTCTTAACAAAAACCAAAATCAGCTTCAAATACGGATTGATAGTAGCATTTCAAGTATAATAGCGGATCCTATAAGAATTTCCCAGGTAATAATAAACCTAATTTCAAATGCAGTACGTTTTACTGTAAAGGGCAAAATTATAATAACTGCAAAAGAAGAAGATTTCCATATCATTATCTGTGTGTCTGACACAGGAGTTGGAATTTCGTCAGAAAAATTTCCATGTATCTTTGAACGGTATAATAGCAAAGAAAAATCCGGAAACGGTAAAACTACCGGAACCGGATTAGGTCTTTATATCTGTAAACATATTGTGGAGGAACATCAGGGTTGTATTTGGGTAGAAAGTGAAGAAGGAAAAGGAACTTCTGTTTTTTTTACGCTTCCATCAAACCAAAGCTAATACCGCACTTTGCTAAAGAAGTATTCACCTTTTCCTGTGTTTTTTAGTTCAAACCAACTTTCATCGTCAAGAGATAATTTTTTTCGTAAATTAGTCACATGTACGGCGATGGTTTTTGATGCACTAGGAGAGCCGCCTCCCCATGTTCGTCGGTAGATTTCAGTACAGCTTAGGCGACGTCCAGCGAATAGGACAAAACATCCTAACAATTGTAGTTCCTTTTGAGTTAAGGCAATACGTTTTCCATCTAGTGTAGCTTCTCCAGTCAAAAGGTCGATTGAAAGCGGAGGTAGCTCGATAATTCCGGCCGTCATGATGCCAGCACGGCGAAGTTGAGCTGCAACTCGGGCGTTAAGAACATTCAAATCATACGGTTTTGTAACGTAGTCGTCACCACCTTTTAAAAGTCCTTTTATCACGCTTTCATTTTCATTTCTACATGTTAGGAATATAATGGGAGCGTTCGTTTTTTTGCGCAATTCGTCACAAAAATCCCAGCCAGAGCCGTCTGGCATCATCACATCTAGCAAAATTAGGTCTGGTGTATGCTCTTCTAACAAAAAACGTGCTTTAGAAAGTGTTGCCGCACCTACTGTTTCATAACCTTTATTTTCAAAATATTCCTGATTTATGGCAAGAACGTCGGTTTCATCTTCAATCATTAAGATGACAGCTTTTCTCATTGAAATCACCCCTAATAGAAGAATATCATATTTTTTACCAAAAGAGTAGAGCGGAAAAGGATTTTAAAATTTTTTAACATATTTGGATTAAGATTTCTTAATAATAAGCATATAGAAAATATTTTTTGATATGATATAAGTAGGAAGTAATGGTATAAATTAATATATTAAAATAAAGGGGGAAATAATTTGAAAAAGTTTAAAAATTTATTTGCGATGGTATTAACATTTTGCATTTTATTATCTGGGTGTAGCAGTAACAAAACTTCACCACAGAACTCACAGGAAAACTCACAAGAAAACTCACAAGAAAGTAAAACTAAATCATCTGACGATTCAAATTCAAAGAATAACTCTAATGATGATGAACAAGGGGTCCTGATGACAACAGTGGTACTGTACACTAATATGGAAACTGGAAGCGAAAATGCGGAATTTAAAGAGGAGCCTATGGAATGTAATGGTGAAATAACAGTGGGAAATCTTGGCGAATTACTTTCTGATATGACAGGACTGGGTTTCTACTTTACTGCGTACATGCAGGGTGATGATGTAGTTGTTGATTGGGCGGAGAATTCTACATTGGTTTCAGGTTTAGATATTGGGGAACAAAAGGAAGACTTTTTCTTTTTCGATGCTGATTCTATGCGATGGTTTATGATGGATAGCCTTTGGAAAACAATTACTGAAAACTTTGATGTGGAAAATGTATATTACACAATGGAAGGTGATCAGGAACTAGAATTTTCTGAACTTTATCCGATTAATATTTTCCCAAAGGATGTTCCTTATATGGGCAGTGCATTTTATTTTGCTCACACAGACGGTGAGGGTGAGTAGTTTAATAAAAATTAAACATTTACAATTTATTGAAATGAGACAGTAATAAAGTTACAATTATTGTTACTTTATTACTGCAAAAATGCTATGTTAGTATTAATAATTTGAATAAAAAATTTGTATCATTTGTTAGTCTAAATTAATAATCAATTTCAGAAGCCTTTTAGCTGAAGTTTCCATATCCTCTCTAGTTAATGCTCCGGCTTCCATTGCTAGTAGCAATCTTTCTGGATAACCACAACCCATTTTTATGTCATTACCAGCTTTAACTTCTTTATAGTGTTCTCCATAAGTCCACCAATCTGAAGTGACTACTCCTTGAAATCCCCATTCATCTCTTAGGATATCTTCTAGAAGTTCTTTATTTTCTGATGATCGATATCCATTTATTATATTATAGGATGACATAATGCACCATGGGTTAGCCTCTTTAACAATAATTTCAAAGCACTTTAAATAAATTTCTCTTGCTGCTCTTTCTGAAACCCTAGAATCGCTGTTTTTACGATTAGTTTCTTTATTATTTAGAGCAAAGTGTTTTACAGCTGAACTTATGCCAACAGATTGTATGCCGCGAACCATTGCTGCAGCTAATTTACCTGCAACGAGAGGATCTTCTGAATAGTATTCGAAATTTCTACCACATAGTGGGCTTCTGTGTATATTTACTGCTGGTGTTAACCATATAGCCATATTATTTTCTTTTACTTCTTTAGCCCCAGCTTCACCTACTTGGAAGATAATAGAATCATTCCAGGTACAAGCAAGTAAAGTACTACAAGGCCATGCAGTTGTATTAACACCACATTCCTTATTAATTCGGCAACCTGCAGGTCCATCTGCAGTCATTACATTTGGTATTCCATATTCCGGCAAATTTCCAAATCCAAAGGTGTTGGCTACACCGGTATTAGGTTGCCCCCCTAAAAGATGTGCTAATTCATCATCACTCATTTGACTTATTAGTTCTTCAAGCGTAGCCTTCCCTTCAAAAACATCCATAAGTGTAATAATTCTATCATCTTTTAAATTTCGATGAATTCCTCTATAACGTGTTTGTGGTGCAAAACCCTCTAATTCCTCAGGTTCCTTTCTATCAAGTAGATTTTCATTAGGGTCATTAGCTTCTTTTATAGATAAAAGTTCATAACTCCCATTGGATAGGAGTCTCTTTTTTAGTGAAGTAGGAGAAAGTTTTTTACTTAACTGAAGAATAACTCTATTTTCAATTACCTTATAATTATATTCAATAATAACACCATCTCTTACAGATGTTCCAAGGAAAAAATTATACTCACCTTTTTCAATGATGTAAGCGGACTTTTTTATTTTTCCTAAATCATCATAGGATGCTAAATCAGCTATGTTAAAGCTCAATGAAATTTGTTGAGTTTCACCTGTTTTTAGTAATCTTGTTTTTTTAAAGGCTATCAAATTTTTAATCGGTTTTCCTAATAGTCCTTGAGGCGGCATAGAATATACTTGAAACACTTCTTTACCTGGTTTATTGCCTGTATTGGTAACGTCGATATTTATTGTAATTTCATTATTTTCTTCCGTGGATTTTATGTATTGCCAATGGAAAGTAGTGTATGACAGCCCATATCCAAAGGGATAATTTACTTTTTCCTTTGCTTTTGGAATGGTTTCGAAGTATCTATATCCAACATAAATGTCATCAGTATAATCCACATATTCTATAGAATCATGAAAATTATAACTTGAAGGATAGTCATCTATTGCTTTTGAAAAGGTGTCTACCAATTTACCACATGGATTACCTATACCACATATAAGCTCAGCAGCGGCTAATCCACCTTCTATACCACCTTGCCATGCCATAAGTACTGATTGAATTTTGTCATCATTAACAAACCAATTTGTATCTATTACACCGCCTACATTTAGAACAATAATTATTTTAGTAAACACATTTTCTACATTTTTAATCATTTCTTTTTCGTTTTTACTTAAATAGAAGTCACCATTTTCAAATAGACTATTTGATTTCACTGCATGCTTTTCTACCCAAGATTCTTCTGATGCTCCATGTTGTTGATTTGGAATTGTTCTATCCCAACCTTCTCCTGAAAAACGGCTTATTGATATTATTGCAGTATCTGTAAAACATCTTGCCTTCATTAATAAATCGTTTGGGATAGATGGTTCTTCTATTAATCCGGGTTCATTCCCTTTTTTATACTCATTTTCAACATGAGATTTATAGAAAGTTGCTAAGCTTTCGTAAATGTTTACATTTTTATTTAGTTGTTTCATCCCTTCATATATATTGGTGGTATATTCCACAGTAACATCTCCACTACCTCCACCACCTTTTATATAGTCAAAGGTAGCTTTACCAAATAATGCAACCTTACTTGTTTTAGGAAGAGGTAACAGGTTATTTTTATTTTTAATAAGAACCATACCTTCTTTTGCTGCATTTTTAGACAATGTTCTATGGTTATATGATGCAGTTACTCTGTCTTTATTTTCATATAATGGTAAACTAGGTTGATACATTAATCTTTGCCATTTATTCATAGTGATCTCCTTTAAGTTTTATTTATTAATATAAATATTATTGATATGATAAAAACTTAATAAGTTTAACATATAATTATAATATTATAGCTAAATAATAAATTCTACAAGGCTAATTTTCATAACGAGTGAATTATATTGTTAAAAACATGGCTATGTTGTTATGATGGCAGTGAAACTTGTTAGCGTCATTACTTTGGGATATAATGGAGATGAGTTTTCGGAAGGTGAATAGAAAGTATATGATACTAGTTGCTTAAGAAATTACGAGCTCAATTTATTTAAATATAAGGAGATAGTTTGAATGAAAATAGCAGTATTGGTTAAAGACGGATTTGAAGAACTTGAAATGCTTGGGATTGTTGATATGGCAAGACGAATGAAAGTTAAATGTGATATTGTTGGATGTGATAATGATTTTGTTATTGGAAGCAACAAAGTAAAGATTAAAACTGATTTAAGATTTGAGCAAATAGGTGATGACTATGATGCCATTGTTTTACCAGGTGGTCCCGGTGCGGCTGATTTAAGAGATGATGACAGAATAATTGACTTAGTAAAAAAATATAATAAGGAAAAGAAAGTAGTTGCTGCAATTTGTGCAGCCACAATTGTTTTAGAAAAAGCTGGAGTAATAAAAGGCAAAAAAGTAACGGCACATCCTGCGGTAAGAGATGAAATAAAATCAGCAGAGTATCAGAGTGCAGTAGTTCAAACTGATGGTAATATCGTTACTGGTAATGGACCAGCTGCTACATTTTCATTTGCATTTGCGATCCTAGAAGCTTTAGGTGTTGATATAAAAGAATTACGTGAAGGAACTCAGTTTAATTTTCTGCTTAGTTATAATAAATAGATTTTCAAATAAAAAACAGCAACATTAAAAAAGTAATATTGCAGCAATGTGGATCAACGGTGTTTGTCAATAGTATTTATAGGAACTACAAGTGCATACAAAAAAGCCTTTAAAGTACTGGTTTAGTACTTTAAAGGCTTTTTTAGTGTTATAAGCTTATTCAGCTAATTCTTTAATTTCTTTGTAACTTTTAAGATCTGTATAAAGCTCTTCAGTAATAGGATTACGTTTTGTTTTAACGATTTTGTAGATATAGTATCCAAATACTGCGATATTTGCTATTAATGCAAGGAAGCTTGCAGTAAATAAAGGAGCTGCGTTATGTGTTGATTTAACTGCAAATCTAGAAGTATCAATGAAACCTGGATAAGTCATAGCAAACATACACCATACTGTAAGTGTTTGTGCACGATGTTGTAGCCAAGCACCCTTCTTAATAAAGAAAGCTGCAAATGTAGGAGCTAACAGCATTGGTATGCCGGCGTAAAATGAATGATCAGGTATGCAGTTATATGTATATGCAAAATTCCACAAATCATACGCTAGAATCCAAAACCATAGCATATCAGGCCATAGCATAGTTTTACTCTTATCCTTACTGACGCATATTCCAACAAATCCTGTAAGAGTAATAATATTTAAAATACCAGCAATTCCATTCATTACATTCCAAGAACCACTTACAGTCATCATTCCATCGAATATTTGGTGGTTATAGTGTAGTCCGTAAACTTGGAAATCACGTGCTACTGCTTCGCAAATATTAATTATTAAGATAGCTGGTGCCATAAATAAAATCCATTTTTTACTGCTTGCACCTTTTACATGGCCAATTACCCAGAAAATTAAAACACCTGTTAGTGCTGAATATATTTTAGCATAATGGAACCAATCATTTACGCTTGTCCCTTTTGTAGTGTGTGGCCATACAGCTACGGTAAGAACTATTGGTAATATAATGAAGATTAAAAGAAATCCTGATTTAAATCTTCGGCCTAATTCACTTAGTCCAATTAGAACTAAAAATACAGCTAAAGATACAAGCCAGGTAGTTAAAGGTTGTGCTTCGAAAAAAAACATAAATATCCTCCTTAAATAAAAAATTGTAGTAATGTAAAATCAATTTCACTACGACTAACAATTATAAGCTTTAGAAAAAATATGTCAAGTAATATGTCATATTTTGTAGAAATATATTTAATATTGACATATAGTTATTAACTATTGCAATTATGCAATGATTGTTATATAATCATTTTGAGGTGAGTGTAATGGCGAGACCCATAGAGTATAATAAAGATGAAGTGCTTAGTAAAGCAATGAGAGTGTTTTGGCTCTATGGTTATGAGTCTACATCCATGAAAGACCTTGTTGAAGCTACAGGGATGACAACTCGAAGTATGTATAATATTTTTAAATCAAAAAATGGTTTATTTAAAGCAATTTTAGAATGGTATTATAAGACTAATATGGATAGACCTTATGAAAATTTGATTGAAGAAAATGGGCTAAGTGCTGTAAGAAAATTTGCCTTAGCTGTTGCTGATTTATTAGATCAAATGAATAGTAAAACACCTATGGGTTGTTTATTTACAAATACTATGTCTGAGAGAAACTGTGTAGATATAGATAGTTTTTATATTGTTGACGAGTATTTTAATAAGTTAGAAGAAGCCTTTAAATCAAAATTACAATATGCAATAGAGTGTGAAAATTATAAAGGTGATTATGTATTAAGGGCAAAACAATTAATTGTTATGATTCAAGGGTTATCAGTTTATTCTAAAAATAGTTATGCGGACAGAGATTGTAGGATGATAGTTGATGACTTCTTAACTTTAATTGATATTTAAAAAAGCTTTGACAACGAAATGGTTATTATGTATAAATTAAACATACTGTCCACAAAAATAAATACATGGATAATTACGAATTGCTCTTTGTTTTTATTAATATGATGGTAGAGAAAGTGAAATTTTTTTATTGGTTATGCAACGAATATTGCATAAAATTAGAATAAATATATAATAAGTTGGGAAATCTATATTGCAGACACTTATGAGAAAAAATTTCATTAAGGTGAATTTATATAGTTAAATAATAAATATAAAATGTCTTACCATAGGTGAGATATAGGAGGGTAAAGATAAGTGAAAGTAGAAATTTGGTCAGATTATGTATGTCCTTTTTGCTATATTGGTGAGAGAAATCTTGAACTAGCACTTAAAGAAACTGGAATGAAGGAAGATACTCAAATTTTGTTTAATTCTTTCGAATTAGATCCAGAGGCAAAAGATAGATATGAGGGTAATATTAATGAAATAATAGCTAAGAAATATAACATAAGTCTCGAACAAGCAATTGCATCCAATAATAATATTATAAGTGCTGCAAAGAAAGTAGGACTAGATTATAATTTTGATGATTTGAAACCTACAAATACTTTTACTGCACATCGTTTGTCACATTATGCAAAGGCAGAAGGAAAGTTAAAAGAATATACTGAAGCAGTTATGAAAAGTTATTTTATTGATTCTAAACTTATATCAGATAAAGAAGTCTTAGCATCTATAGCTGAGAAATTGGGCTTAGATAGAGAAAGAACTTTAAATATTTTAGAGTCAACAGAATTTAGTGACCAGGTAAGACAAGATGAACTAAATGCTTATGAAAGAAAAATTAATGGTGTCCCATATTTTATTTTTGATGAAAAAGAGGCGGTGCATGGTGCACAGCCTATTGATGCTTTTGTTAAGGTAATTGAAAGTATATAATAACAATAAAGGAGAGAATAAAATGGAAAATAATAATAAAGATAATAATTTAACAATACTCTGGACAAATGCGGACCCTCATACTGCAGAAATGATGGTGTTTATGTATGCTGAAGCTGCATTAGAACACAAATGGTGGGAGAGTGTTAAAATTATCGTTTGGGGCTCCACAGCAAAATTAGTTGCAGAAAACACGCACATTCAAGAAAAATTATTGGATATTAAATCTAAAGGAGTTGAAGTTTGTTTCTGCATAGCTTGTGCAACAAAACTTGGCATTGTGGATGACATAAAAGCTTTAGGTTTTGAATTAAAACCAATGGGATTGCCATTAACTGAAGTGCTTAAAAATAATGAGAAATTATTAACAGTATAAGAAAGTATAAATAATTATAGCGGAATAACTAGAAAATAATATTTGTTTTGAACTGTTAAATGTTAAATCAATGTGTAATAATATAACAATAAAATTGAGTAACATTTTAGTAATAGAACAGACTTGCCTTAGGGTGAGTCTTTTTTTTATAAAAACAAAATCATAGAAATGTATCTGGATTTAGATTGGATGATGTATTTAGAAGTGTCAGCATTGTTACTATATAATGAACAAATGATAGTTATAGAATGATAACAAAAATTGTGTTATTATATAAATATTACAATATATATAAAGAATAGACTGTATTTATTAAGGGCTTTTATGGAGAAAATTTGTTAAATTTAAAATATAAAAGGGGATGAGATTATGGAGGATAAATATATTTATAGAAAGCATTTAAGGCAACCAGGAAAATTTTTTATGAGTATGATGTTAATGTTTTTAGTGCCATATTTTCTTTTAGCTTTAGAATTAACCATAGCTAATAAGGAAGAAAGATTTGAGATGGGGCTAGTATTTTTTATTGTAGGAATAGTTCTAGTAGTTTTTATTGGTATAGAATTTATATTAATTTATTTTATTATGTATAAAAGATTTAAAAAAATATACATTGTTTTATCCGAAGATAGAATAATATATAACAATTCAAAGGGAGAAATAAGTGTTCCTTATGAAGATATAAACAATTTGAAATTTCCATCAATAAAATATATTGGTGGGTGGATAAAGATAATACACGGTACTGGAAATATAAGACTTACTGTGGTTTTAGAAAATATAGGAGATATGGTAAAGAATCTAAAGAGTAAAATTGACGAGAAAAATGTATCCTGTGTGTATAATGAAAAAGCTATGTATAATTTTTATAAAACCTCTAAGTATAGTGATCAAAGTTGGGAAAGAATATATGAAAATGTAAAGTATTATTTTATCGCTATTTTAATAAATGCTTTAGTAGCTTTAGTAATTTCACTATTTGTTATTAAAGTTTCAAGTAAAATCATTATTACATTAGTGGCAATACTTGGACCAGTGTTGATTTTTGTTATTGTAGAAATAATATTGGGAAGAAAATTAGCAAAAGGGTCTTCAAAGGATAGTTTTTCCGTTCCAGAAAGGGATAAACATTTGGAAGGAAAATTATATAAGTGGGCTTTTGAAATTTATTATGTTCTTTTTATTATAATGGCAATAATTTTAATAAATTAATCTATCTATATGTGAAAGGAAAGAATTATTAGGGACTAGTACCTATACTTTAGATATACTAACGGAAAGGAGATTTAGCAGGTATGAGTAGTTTGAGTAGTTATTTCGTTAAAATATTAGCAAGAATAACTAGAATAAAAAAAATTTGCAATCTTAATGATGAAGAGCTTCGTAAATATTCAAGTAGAAAATATGGCAAACAAAAATCAAGTCCTAACAAATTTATTTACAAGAATTATAATGTTGAAGAAATATATATCGATAGTCATTTATGTTATGTTGTAGCTTCAAAAACGCTTGTAAATAATAAAAGTGTAATTATGCTACATGGAGGAGCCTATATTATTGAAATTGGCATAGTTAACTGGAGAGCAGTTGCAAAATTAATTGATAGGCTAAATGTTAAAGTATATGTGCCTATTTATCCGCTTGCTCCTGAGTTTACATATCGTAATACAATTGACCTTATGGAAAATCTTTATATAGAAATATTAAAAGTCGTTAATGCAAAAGATATTACTATAATAGGTGATTCTGCAGGTGCTCAAATAGCATTATCTTTTTGTCAATACTTAAAAATTTTGGGATTACCACAGCCTAAAGATATTATTCTGCTATCACCACCGTTAGATAATAACCCTCCACAATGTGAAGTGGAAAAAATGATAAGTTTACAACGGTCAGATTATTTAGTAACTTCAAATTTATTTACTACTGCATTAAAATGGTGGAGCGAAGGAACTCAAAGAAATAATTATTTGGTTAGCCCAATTTATGGGGACTTTATAGGTCTAGGTAAAGTAAGTATTTTCTATAGTACAAACGAAATTTTATCCATACAAATAAATAAATTAAAAAAACAAGCAAAAATGCTAGAATTTGATATTGATTTTTATGAGGGAAAAGGAATGATTCATTGTTGGCCTTATCTCCCATTTAAAGAAGGAAATATAGCTTTCAATCAAATTGTCAAAATTATTAAAGGGGATGAGGGAAAACAATAAATATAGAAATGATATAATCATTCAATTAAGTTCACCAGAAATCAATAATTTATCTTGTTTATAAAAGTTGTGGATATGGGAAAAGGTATAAGTAATATATTTAAAATATCCTATAGAGTAGGCAAATAGAAAGTCTGCATATAGGGTATTTTTATTTATGAATATAAATAAGTGGTCAATTATAGTAATATTCCATTTAAAGAATATTAGATATATTCTATTAACCTAGTATAATGGAAAACAACTCTCAATAAGTAATTGTAATTTGCATTATCAAAAAAATAAACTTGCAAATAATTTAAAAGCATCATAGCTTTTTTTAATAAGAATATATTTGCGTTTTAGCTTAATAAAATTAATTTAATAAAATTAAATGTATAAAACAGTTAAAAATTAAATAAAATACACCGTGTAATATTGCAAATGCATATGATGCGGATTTTAAAAGATGGAATTTTATCGAGAAACATGCATATATATATATAATAGAATTTACCTAAATGGTTGATTGCTTTAAGGCAAAATGAAGTTTTGATTTATGAGAATATAAAAAAATATGAATTTCTTTAAAAATACTCTTGCAAAAAACTCAATATTGTTATATTATTGTAAACATGTAATACAAAATTATATATATAGGAGGTAGAAGAGTGAAAGATTTAATTAATAGTATTGATTCATTTGTTTGGGGCCCAGTTACTATTGTTTTATTAGTGGGCACAGGAATATTTATTACTTTTTTAGTACGTATGATTCAAGTTCGTAAATTTGGTTATGCCATTAAAATTCTTTTTGGAAAGTTTGATGACCCTAACGACGAAGGTGAAATTACTCATTTCCAGGCATTGAGTGCAGCTTTGTCGGCTACAATAGGTACAGGAAATATTGCAGGTGTAGGTACTGCCATTGCATTAGGAGGACCTGGTGCTCTCTTTTGGATGTGGATTACAGCATTTGTTGGAATGGCTACAAAGTACGCAGAAGCATTGTTATCTCTAACATTTAGAAAAGTTCACGAAGACGGTTCTGTAAGTGGTGGACCGATGTATTACTTGGAAAAAGGATTAGGACAAAAATGGTTAGGTATGTTGTTTGCATTTTTCGCAGCAGTTGCATCATTTGGAATTGGTAATATGGTCCAAGCTAATTCAGTAGCTGAACCAGCATTGAAATATTTTCATATTCCTAAAATTGTAACAGGTATTATTATTGGTTTATTAGCATTTGCCGTAATTGTTGGTGGAATTAAGAGAATTGGTAAAGTAGCAAGTCGTGTTGTTCCATTTATGACAGTTTTCTATTTTGTGGGGGCATTAATAGTAATTATTATGAATATAGGCGCAGTACCACATGCATTTGCTGTAATTTTTCACGATGCATTTACAGGATCTTCTGCAGCAGGTGGCTTTGCTGGAGCAGCAGTGGCTCAATCTATTCGTTTTGGTGTAGCACGTGGAGTGTTTTCTAATGAAGCAGGTCTTGGTAGCGCACCTATAGCACATGGTGCAGCAAAAACAAAATATCCTGTTCGTGAAGGACTTGTTGCTATGTTAGGACCTTTCATTGATACTATTGTTATATGTACTATGACAGGTTTGGTAATTGTAATTACAGGAGCTTTCACCCAAGTTGATTCTGCAGGTAAAGCTTTAATAGGAGCTAATTTAACAGCTACAGCTTTTGATATTGGACTCCCTGGTGTTGGTGAATATATTGTTTCAATTGGAATTATATTCTTTGCACTTTCAACTATTATAAGCTGGTCTTATTATGGAGACCGTTCTGTAGAATATTTATTGGGTTCTAAATTTATAGTACCTTACCGTATATTATATTGTGTTTTGATACCAGTAGGTGCTACAATTCAACTTGAATTAGTTTGGAATATTTCAGATATATTTAATGCTTTGATGGCTTTACCTAACTTGATAGGTATAATTTTCCTTAGTGGTACTGTTATAAAGATGACTAAAGAATATTTTAATGATCCAGAAAGAGCTACAGAATTAAAAGACATATCTTAGAGTTAATTCTATCAGATAATGTGAAATGTCTATTTATAGATATAATACATTTCATATCTTATTCATATCTTATTCATGAAAGACACCATTACAGAATATCATGTTAAAATTACTTAAATAGTTAATGTTTATAAGACTATTTTCCACCTTAAAAAGTATAAAACTAAAATCTTTTAGTTGATTTCTTTAGGGTGGAATTTAGCTTTGTGAATTAACGTGAATAATATAATATATGAATTATTCTAAAAATAAACTTGTAAAAAATCCGAATATGTTATACTATGTATGCATAAAAATGATTTTAAAATGTATATTTATTCAAAAAAACGGAAAAATATTAAAAACGGAGGAAATGTAAATGGAAAACTTAGGATATTATAATGGAAGATATGATTTAATTGAAAATATGACAATACCAATGAATGATCGTGTATGTTATTTTGGTGATGGGGTGTATGATGCTACTTATAGTAGAAATCATATTATATTTGCACTCGACGAACATATTGATCGTTTTTTTAATAGTGCTGGTTTGTTAGAGATTAAAATTCCATATACAAAGGATGAGTTAAAAGCAATACTAAACGAAATGGTAAAAAAAGTTGACTGCGGAGAACAATTTGTATATTGGCAGGTTACAAGAGGAACAGGCATGCGTAATCATATTTTCCCTGATGATGATGTAAAAGCGAATATATGGATTTTGTTAAAACCGTTCAACATAACTGATATGTCACAAAAAATGAAATTAATCACTTTAGAAGATACTAGATATCTTCATTGTAATATAAAGACTTTGAATTTATTGCCAAGTGTAATGGCAGCACAAAAGGCTGATGTAGCAGGATGCGATGAAGCAGTATTCCATAGAGGTGACAGAGTTACAGAATGTGCTCATTGTAATGTTTCTATTATAAAAGATGGGATATTTAGAACGGCACCTGCAGATAATTTAATTCTTCCAGGTATAGCAAGAGCACATGTTATAAAAATGTGTAAGAAGTTTAATATACCTGTAGATGAAACTGCATTTAAAATAAAAGACCTTATGGATGCTGATGAAGTTATAGTTACAAGTTCAGGAAAATTTTGTATGTCTGCTAGTGAAATAGATGGTAAACCTGTAGGTGGAAAATCATCTGATATAGTTAAAAAATTACAGGATGCATTACTTGATGAATTTATGGAAGAAACAAATGAAATTTAGGAGATGAACTATATGAACCAAGAAGAGCTAACTATACTAAATGTAGGAGAAAATTTGGACAATCTAATGAATCTAGATCCAAGAGGATATGGAGTATGTAGAATTTTATATAGTGCATCAAGAGAATATACTAAAGAACCTTTAACAATGAATAGTGCTAAGAAATTAGTAAGTACATTAAAGGAAGGGGATTTAGTTTATATAATGACAGGTTTTGTTTTACTGCCATTTAAAAAAGCTGAAATGGATGGAATAGTAAGTGCTATGCTTTTAGCAAGGGCTTTAGTGAAAGGATTCAATGTAAAACCTGTAATAGTATGTCCTAAAGATAATATAAAGGCAGTAGAAAATTTAGCATATGTAGTTGGACTTCATTTTTATGATAATATTGAAGAGTTAAAAGAATATCCTTTGTCAGTAGCAGGTATAACATTTACAAAAGATGGAACAAAAGCTGAAAAACAGGCTGATGAAATTATGGTAAAAGGATTACCAAGTGCAGTTATAAGTATAGAGTGCCCAGGAGCTAATTCTGTAGGTGTTTATCATAATGCTATTGGATTAAATGTAAGTGATTTAGAAGCAAAGCAAGATATTCTATTTACTAAATTAAAGCAAAAAGGTGTATTGAATATCGCAATAGGAGACCTTGGAAATGAACTTGGCATGGGTACTATAAAAGAACATTTGCAGAAATATGTTCCATATGCAGCTAAAGGAAGTTGCAAATGTGGATGTGGTGGAGGCATAATGGCAAGTGTGAAAGCAGATAATATTATAACTGCAACTGTATCAGATTGGGGATGTTATGGGCTTATTGCAGCTTTATCCTATTTGAAAAAGGATATAAATATAATGCATACAAAAGAAATGGAAAAGGATGCATTAATTACCGCATCAAGAAGTGGAATGATAGATATGTATGGTGATTTAATTCCGGCTGTAGATGGATGCAATATGTCAATGATGGTTTCAATGGTTAATTTAATGAGGGAAAGCATAGAATCAGTCATGAAATTAGAAAAAACTTGTTCTACCTGGTTTGAAAAAGTAATAGAATTAGGCTTTTATGAAGATGTAGAATCTAAAACTTGTGAAAATATAAAAATAAAAAATATCATTTAGAGGTGTTAAGAATATGGATTATTCAAATATGAAACCTTATGATGTTCGTAAGCTTATACGTGAAGATAAGATTACAACGCCAACGGCTGGAATGTGTGCGGGTTATGCACAAGCTAATTTAGTTATTTTGCCAAAAGAACTTGCATATGATTTTTTACTATTTACTCAGAGAAATCCGAAGCCATGCCCAATATTGGAAGTAAGTGATGTTGGAGATAAAAAACTTAAATATTTAGGCGAAGATATTGACATAACTCGAGATATACCTAAATATAGAGTTTATGAGGATGGAGTTTTAACAGGAGAGTATACAAATATTGAAAATCTTTGGAAAGATGATTATGTAAGTTTTTTACTAGGATGTAGTTTTTCCTTTGAGTCAGAACTTATTGAAGCGGACATTCCTATAAGACATATAGAAGAAAATTGTAATGTACCTATGTTTATTACAAATATTGAATGCACGCCCGCAGGAGTATTTAATGGGAAAACAGTTGTAAGTATGAGACCTATTCCATATGATCAAATAGTAAAATCAGTTTTAGTAAGTGGAGAAATGCCTAAGGTTCATGGAGCACCGATACATATAGGAGATCCATCAATTATAGGAATAAAAAACATAAATAAGCCGGAGTTTGGGGATGCTGTTACTATAAAAGATGGCGAAGTTCCTGTGTTTTGGGCTTGCGGTGTTACACCACAGGCTGTAGTTATGAATGTTAAGCCTAAAATAGTTATTACTCATTCTCCAGGACATATGCTTATAACGGATATAAAAAACACAGATTTAAAATATTAAGGAGATATTATGTATAAGGTAGATTTAAATTGTGATTTAGGCGAAAGTTTTGGAAATTATAAAATTGGATTAGATGAGAAAGTTATTCCCTATATTTCATCTGCTAATATTGCTTGTGGATTTCACGCATCTGATCCTGTAGTTATGAATAAGACAGTTGAGCTATCAAAAAAATATAATGTTTCTGTGGGAGCACATCCAGGATTAGCTGATTTAGTTGGGTTTGGAAGAAGAGCAATGAATATTTCCTATACAGAGGCTAAATTTATTGTTCAATATCAAATTGGAGCATTAAACTCATTTTGTATAGCTCATGGAATTAAAATGAACCATGTAAAACCCCACGGGGCACTTTATAATATGGCAGCTAAAGATTTAAATTTAGCTTTAGCAATTTGTGAAGGAATATATGAAGTTAATCCTAATTTGATTTTGCTTGCTTTAAGTGGAAGTAAAATGATAGATGCGGCAAAAGATACAGGATTAAAAGTAGCAAGTGAAGTTTTTGCGGATAGAGGATATAATGATGATGGGTCTTTAGTTGAAAGAACTAAAGCTGGAGCCATTATAAATGATGAAGAAATGGCTATTAAACGAGTAATTAGAATGATTAAAGAAAATAAAGTTGAAACTATAAACGGAATAGACATTCCAATTATAGCAGATTCTATATGTGTTCATGGAGATGGAGAAAAAGCATTACAATTTGTCGAAAAAATAAGTCGAGTTCTTAAAAAAGAAAGTATAGAAATAACGTCATTATAAATATGTAAAGAAGGACGATGAATTTCATGAAGGAATATTTGAGAACCTATGTAAAAATAGATTTAAAAGCAATAGAACATAATATAAATGAAGTAAAAAATAAAATAGACAATAATGTAGGGGTTATGGCTATAATAAAAGCAGATGGATATGGTCATGGGGCTATAAAAATAGGAAATTTTCTTAACGATAAGGTTGATTATTTTGGAGTTGCAACTATAGAAGAAGCTATAGAACTTAGAGAAAATGGTATAAATATACCAATATTAATTTTGGGATATACTTCTCCAAAACAATATTCAGAAATAGTTAAATATGATATTACCCAGACTATATATAATTTGGAAATGGCTATAAAAATATCAAGTTGTGCAGTAGAGCAGAAAAAGAAAGTAAAAGTTCATATTGCATTAGAAACAGGAATGAATAGAATTGGATTCGAAGTAAATCAGGAAAGTGTTTTAGATATTAAAAAGATTAGCAATATGGAAAATGTAATTGTTGAAGGTATATTTACTCATTTCTCTACTGCAGATGAAAAAGATAAAAAATACACTAAAATGCAAGAAAAAAAATATAATGAATTTTTAAAAATGCTAGAAAGCAGTAAAATATATATTCCTATTAAACACATTTGTAATAGTGCAGGAATTATGGAGTTTGATGATTATTGTTTTGATATGGTTAGAAGTGGAATAGTAACATATGGGTTATATCCATCAGAAGAAGTTAATAAGGATTCTATAAAATTAATACCAGCATTAGAGTGGAAAGCTAATGTAATAAATGTTTCAGAAGTTTGCGAGGGCTCTGGAATAAGCTATGGGAAAACTTATATTACAAAAGAAAAGACTAAGGTTGCAACAGTCTCTGTAGGATATGCAGACGGATATATGAGGTCACTTTCTTCAAAAGCTAAAGTGTTGATTCACGGACAATATGCCCCTATAATAGGAAGAATCTGTATGGATCAAATGATGGTAGATGTTACTAATATTGATAATATTAAAATCGAAGATCAAGTAATTTTAATTGGACGAGATGGAGAAAATAGAATTACTGTTGAAGAATTAGCTGATTTAGCTGGTAGCTTTAATTATGAATTCGTTTGTGGAATAGGTAAAAGGGTGAAAAGGATTTATTAGTAATTATAATTTATAAATTCAAAGTGTTTTGATTATAAGAAAGATTTGAACGGTAGGTGACAATGTGGTAAAAAATAAAATAAATATTTTGCAAATAAATGAGACTTCAGCTTTAGTTGAGTTTGGAAATACAATTGATAAAAGTATAAATAAAAAAATAAGAATATTTTGTTCATATCTTGATAAAAATTTATTTAGTGGATTTGTAGAATATGTGCCATATTTTTCAAGTGTATGTGTGATTTATGATCCATTAAAAATAAAAGGTAATGATCCATTTAAAACAATGAAATTAGCATTAAAAAAGATATTATCAAAAATTGATTTTTCACGTGAGTATGAAGAAAATATAGTTGAAATTCCAGTTTGTTATGAAGGCGAATTTGCTCCAGATATAGAATATGTAGCAAAAGTAAATAATCTTACCGTAGATCAAGTAATAGAAATTCATACTAGTGGAGAATATTTAGTATATATGATTGGATTTGCACCGGGTTTTCCTTATTTAGGGGGAATGTCAGAAAAAATTCATACTCCAAGACGGAAGTCACCAAGAACAGCAATCCCAGAAGGTGCTGTTGGAATTGCTGGGAATCAGACAGGAGTTTATACAATAGAAACTCCTGGAGGATGGCAAATAATTGGGAGGACTCCTTTAAAGTTCTTTGATTTAGAAGCTAGTCAAAAGACTCTTTTAAAATGCGGTGACATAGCTAAATTTCATCCTATTTCCTATAATGAATATGTAAAATTAAAGGAGAAAATATAATGAGCATAACGGTGTTAACGCCTGGTATTTTAACAACAATTCAAGATTGCGGAAGAAATGGATATCAAAAACATGGAGTTGTCGTCAGTGGTGCTATGGATACTTTTTCTATGAGGCTTGCAAATATTGTTATTGGAAATGATGAAAATGAAGGGGTGCTTGAAATTACTTTAGCAGGACCTTCCTTGAAAATAACAAAGGGAAATATGATTGCTATAACAGGAGCAAACCTTTCACCTACAATCAATGATGAGAAAATTCCAATGGGAAGACCTATTTATTTAAATGAAGATTCCGTATTAAAATTTGGAAAATGTATTAGTGGATGTAGAAGCTATTTATCAGTAGCAGGGGGATTTGATATTCCAATTTTCATGGGGAGTAAAAGTACATATTTAAGGGGAAAAATAGGTGGAAAAGATGGTAGAGCGCTTAAGCAAGATGATGTGCTTGAAATTGGAGAAAAGGGAGAATTTTCTTTAAATCTGGTTGAAAAATTAAAACTGTTTAATGATGAGGAAAGTTTTGTTTCTGTAGATTGGTATGTGAAAAATTTTATTGTGGTTAATGATGAGCCTACAGTTATCAGGGTTTTTGAAGACAGACAATATAAAAATATAAATAAAAAAAGTATTGATGAGTTTTTTAATTCTAATTTTAGTATAGATATTAAAGCTGATAGAATGGGTTATAGATTAAATGGACCTAAAATTAAGTTAAAAGAAAATCTTGAAATGATATCCGAGGAGGTATCTTTTGGAACTATTCAAATTCCACCAGATGGGAACCCGATAATTCTTTTAGCAGATCGAGCAACGGCAGGAGGGTATCCTAAAATAGCTCATGTAGCTTCTTTTGACATTCTCAAATTAGTTCAACTTAAACCTTTTGATAAAGTTCAATTTAAAAAAATAACACTTAAGGAAGCTGAAAATCTATATTTAAAAAGAGAAAAGTATATGGAAAAAATAAAGGAATCAGTTAAATTCATGATGAAACATATGAAATAATATTATCTAAATGAATAAAAAGTTGATTTCTAAGTGAATATGAATTCTTAAGCAGAAACTCTGTTTAACGCAAATACCTGTAGTTTGGTAGTTGTTGCTGTAATTATAGCAATTAAGTATAATAAAGCAACAAGTGCAACTACAGGTATTTTTTAATGTTCTTTACAGTAATTTAATCAGTTCTTCTAATTCTTCTAACAAAACTTTTGCAAGTTCAAAATCAGTATCTTTTAAAGCTAATTCTATTTTGGTTTCAACTAATTTTTTCTTTTGTTCAATTTCTAAATAGTCTTTATTAAAATGACTAGCATAAATCATCTGTCTAAATTTTCGCATACTCATTTTTCTGATGATTTTATTTTCAATGATTAAAACAAAATCCATACAATTTACTATAGAATAGAAATCATGAGAAATCATTAGAATAGCACCTTTATAGTTTTCAATGGCTTTTTCTAATGCTATTTGTGAATAGGTATCTAAATGACTTGTGGGTTCATCAAGAAGCAGCATGTTTGCATAACTTGTAGAAATTTTAGCTAATTGAAGTATGTTTTTTTCCCCACCAGATAAAGACCCTATCTTTTGATTAATAACTTCTTCTTCAAAACCATAGTTTGAAATATATGATTTAATATCATCATAAGTTTTAAAACCAGCATGAAAGAACTCTTCTAGTATGGTATTAGACTCATTTAGTGTTTTACCTTGAAGCTGAGATAAATAAGCCAATTCAATGTTTTTGTTTATCTCAATAGAACTATTATTGTTTTTAAAGATTTCACGGAGCAGCGTAGTTTTTCCAGTACCATTTGAACCTATAATGGCTACTTTATCAGTAGATTTAATCTCAAAATTAACATTTTCTAGAAGCATATCATCAAAGGAAACGCTGTAATCACTAACTTTTAAAGCAATGGTTTCTTGAATTTCATTATTTGTAACTAAATTAATATTTGGCTGCTTAATATCTACAAATGGCGCTTTGATTCTACGTTTTTCTAATCTTTCTTGAATTTTAACCCTAGCTTTAAGAGATTTTCCTCTAGCAGATTCAGAATGAGTAGTTGCGATAAATCTTAGTTTGTTTATTAAAATTTCGTTTCTCTTAAGTTCTTCATTATCAGCAGCGGCTAGTTCTTGTAATTCAATTTTAGTTTCAAGCAATGAAAAATTATAATCAATATATCTTCCATCAAACTCTTGAAGCTCCATATTTTCAAGATGAATAATTTTGTTAAAACAATGATTCAATAGATATCTGTTGTGTGTAATAATCAACATTGTTCCTTTGTGTGAATTTATTAGGTTTTTGAGAGAATTAAGGTTTTCAAAGTCTAAAAACACATCAGGTTCATCCATAATCATAAGGTTTGGACTATTTAGCATTTCTTTTATTACTTGAATAAGCTTGAACTCCCCACCACTAAGTTCAGATATCATTAGATCTTTATGGTTAATTAAGTTCGCAAGATTTAGGTTTTTATTAATGTTGTTTTCGAAATCATCTCCATTAATTGCATCAAATGCATCTAAAGCTTGTTGGTATTTTTCTAGTAAAGTATCAATATTCGAAGATGTTTCCATTTCACTGCAAATAGATGTTATTTCATTTTGTAGCTTAATAAATTTTTCTCCTATATATTCAAAAACTGTAGTTTCATTTATTTTTTCCAATTGTGAGAACTGGCTTACATATCCAATTCTACAATTTGGGTCTATTTCCACCTTACCATCGAACATATATTTTTCTGGATCCATAATTATATCTATTAGTGTACTTTTTCCACTGCCATTTGTTCCAATAAAAGCACAATGCTCTTCGTCTTCTAAAGTAAATGAAATATTATTATATAAGTCCTTTTGGGGAAATGAGTAGGACAGGTTTTCAATTTTTATCATATTATTACCTCTCTTTATTATTAAAAAAGAGCCTATAAAATAAGCTCTTAAATATATTATCTTCACAATTGCAATATAACAATTGATTCTTGTGTAGTAAAGACATTCTTTTGAGATTACCACTGAAATCATAACATTATTTACGAATAAGTTCAATCATTTTATAAATTGTAAACTAGAAATTAACTGTGATAACGCTTTTGATATTTGGCAAAAGCAAAGGGATGGATGTTTTATTCTAAATACTATGATAAAATGGAAATAGTATGGTAGTGTAATAGGTAGGGATAAATGCAAAACTATATAAGATGAAAACATATTAATCAAGTAAATTATAAAATTTACTAAAATATATTAGACTAAAGGAGGAAATTTGAAATGAATTTTCAAGTACCACAATTCATACCTCCAGATTTGACACAAGAGTTCTTTGTTAAGTCTCAAGAGGTTAAAATAGCTACAGTTGAAAAAGATGGAGTTGCTCCTAAAGGGTTTTTCATGACTTCTATATTACCTGAATATTTTAAAGTTAAAGGAGAATGGATTCTTCCAATTCAATCATCTAGAGACAGTGTCGCTGTTGTTAAAGATAACGACACTGTAGAAATTGTTGAATTTAGAAATCTTAAAGTTTCAGATAAAGTTATTTTAGGAAGATCAAATGATGGAAGTGAAGGCATATATAAATATAGTAATGGATTTAATAACACATTTAAAATAAGATCAAAAAGATCTGTTGAATCTTCATTTTCCAGAGATTATAAAGAATTATATGAATTGTTAAAATATGAAAAAAATAATAATGGACATATACTTTGGGTTTTAGGTCCGGCTGTTGTATTTGATTATGATACAAGACTTGCATTATCAGAACTTGCTAAAAATGGGTATGTAAATTCTCTTATGGCCGGTAATGCTATGGCAACTCATGATCTAGAGGGTGGATTATTAGGAACGGCATTAGGTCAAAATATCTATACCCAAGAGTCTGTACCAATGGGTCACTATAACCACTTAGACCTTATAAATGAAACAAGGAGGGCAGGGTCTATACAAGATTTACTTGCTGAAGGAAATATAAAAGATGGATTTATGAAAACATGTATAGAGTATAATATTCCTACAGTTCTTGTTGGGTCTATAAGGGATGATGGTCCACTTCCAGAAGTTTATCATAATGTGTCTACCGGACTTGATGCTATGAAAGAACAAATAGATAAGGCAACAGTAATAATATGTCTTGCTACGGTTCTGCACTCAGTAGCAACTGCAAATTTATCTTCATCATATAGAGTAGTAGATGGGAAAGTAAGACCGATATATATATATTCTGTAGATATTTCTGAATATGCAGTTAATCAAGTGGCAGCTGCTAGAGAATATATAGGTATTAAAACAATAGTTACTAATGTTCAAGATTTTGTTGTAAATGTTCAAAAAAACTTACTTTGACATAATTTATAATCCAGTTATTGATGAGATACTGAGACAAGTTAATATGTTATTAGGAGGAGAGTCTAATGGGTTTTAAATTACCAAAGTTTATACCGCCAGATTTCACACAAGGTTTTCTAGCTGATGCTTCAGATTGTAAAATTGAAGCAGTTGTTAAAAAAGGTGTTGCACCTAGAAATTACCATGCATTATCAATATATCCTGAATATTTTAAAATTAAAGGAGAATGGAAAATAATAAAAGAAAGTCGCATGGATACAGTTCCAGTTGTTACTTTAGATGATGAAATTGAAGCAGTAGAATTTAGAAATCTAAAAGTTGGAGATAAGGTTGTAGTAGGAAGAACAGAAGATGCTAGTGAGGGTATATATATGTATACTGATGGTTTTGTTACTAAGGATAAAAATAAAGATACCTTCGCATTTAGAAGTGGTAGATCAAGAGAAACAGCTTTCTCTAAAGATTATGATGGATTATATGAGATTATGGAATACGAAAAAGAAAATAATGGAAAAATAGTTTGGGTTTTAGGACCTTCAATTGCATTAGATGATGAATCAAGAGATGATTTTGTTTCTCTTATAGAAAACGGATATGTTCATGCTATTTTATCGGGCAATACTTTGGGCACCTATGACTTAGAAAAAGGAATGTTTGGAACAGTTTTGGGACAAGAAACTTTTGAAGTGGATGAAAATGCGCATTATAATTATATGAAAGCTATAAATGAAGCTAGAAGAGCAGGTTCACTAGAAGAACTTATAGCTTCTGGAAAAGTAAAAGACGGTATATTAAAAACTTGCGTAGAAAAAAACGTTCCAGTAGTACTAGCTGGAAGTATTCGAGATAGATATACACTTCCAAATGTTTTTGATAATGTATATGAAGCACAAGATGCTATGAGGAAACATACAAAAAAGGCAACTATGCTTATATGTTTATCAACAGTTCTTCACACCATAGCTGCTGGAAATATGACACCATCTTACACAGTAAAAGATGGCGTAGCTAGACCAGTGTATATCTATTGTATAGATATACAAGAATTCTCTGTTAATAAATTATCTGATAGAGGAACACTAGAAGTTAAAACAGTAGTTACAAATGTTCAAGACTTTATAACTAATGTAGCAAAAGGATTGATTAAATAGGGTAACTGTTACTTGGAAAAACTTAGAAAGAAATGTGCTATTAAATTTTATTATTTGAACGGACAGGTTAACTCCTGTCCGTTTTTGTATATCTAGATTATAAAAATAAAGCTATACAAAATGTATATAATACTCATAATTGTAAAATATTCATCTTGACAGTTTTATAATCAGGGGTTACAATACAAACATATTAGTTAAATGAGTTAATCAATAAAAATTCAACAATATATCAGTTAAAAACAAGCATAATCGGGGTAATTTTATGCTTGAATAGAGCATTTAATTAAATTAATTAAGTTAATTAACTTAAATCGTAATTGTGAAATTATTCAAATATTTATTAAAAACAATGGAGGAATTATGGAGAAAAAAGTATCTAAATTAGGATTGTTAACCATGTCAATGGGAGGTATGCTTGGATGGGGGGCATTTATGCAACCTGGAATAAAATTTTTACCAGATGCTGGAGTTTTAAATACAATGATAGCTATGTTTCTTGGTTTGATTATGGTATCAACAATTACATCTTGTTATGGTATAATACTAAAAAAATTACCTAATTCTACAGGTGGTGAATATTCATATAGTAAACTGGCGTTTAACCAGAAGCATAGCTTTATAGTAGGATGGTTTCTTTTAATAGTGTTTATAGGAATAGCTGCATTAAATACAACTTCATTTGCATTAATTTTCAAAAATGTTGTTTTCCCAAATAGTGATTTTATAACACTTTATACAGTTGCTGGGGCTCCTGTAACGTTAGTTGAGGTTTTAATGAGTATCGGAGTTATAGCTGTATTTAGTTGGTTTATGCTACGAGGGGTAGAATCGGTTGTTAAGGTGCAAAATGTTGTAACCATTGCAATGATCGTTATTGTAGTTTCTATGTTTTTCCTATCGTTTGGTAGAATAGATTTTGTTAACTCACCATTAAAGGCTTATTCTAATACCGGAAATATTAATATAAGTGGTATTATAGCAATTTTAGTTATTACTCCTTGGGCTTACTATGGTGTATCTAGTATTCCTAAAGTTGCAAGTGATGCAAAATTACCATATAAGAAGGTAATTTTAATCACAGTATTATCTTTGGTTTTTGGATTTGTAGTATATCAAATGCTTTTAGTATTAACAGCTTCAGCGTTCTCACAAAGTGATTTAATTGGTTATAATGGTTGGGCAACTGGCGATGCAATTAAGAAACTATTTGGAGAAACTGGATTGATATTCATTACTGTAGGTTTATCCTTTGCAATATTCTCAGGTGTTAATAGCTTTTATATGGGAGCAACACGTGTTATGTCTAGTATGAGTGAAGACGGATTGCTTTTAAAGAGGTTTTCAAAGAAACATAAAAAATATGGGACACCTTATCATTCTATCATATTTATTTTAGTATTAATTTCAGTTGCACCGTTCTTTGGTAGACAAGTTTTGACTTGGATTGTTGATATGTCTGCATTAGGTGGCGCATTAGTCTTTTTCTACACTTCATTAACTGCATATAAAATAAGCGATGGTCTAGAAAAGAAAGTTGGTTTAATAGCAACGATTTTTAGTAGTATCTTTATATTGCTACTTATTATCCCTGGTTCTCCAGGATTCTTATCAATACAGTCAATAATTGCATTAGTGTTATGGTCAATTTTGGGAGCAGTATTATACTTGGTTGATACTAAAAAAGTTACTAGTAATAATAAAAATTAGATTAAATATATTTTAATACAATTAATAAAGGGCTATTTAGAGTAGGAATTCATTTCTGAAATAAATAGTCTTATTTTATTATATCAACACATTTGCAATTATGATATTGAAGAAAATTTAGTTGATTTTTGTATAAATAGATGTTATGCATTGCTAAACTATCTAGTGATGCATATATATTTATGTTATAATTGGCTGAAATCAAAGATAGCTAATGAAAGGAGTTACATAAATTTAATGAATAAAAAAATGAATAGAACAACTATAGGATTATTGGCTATGATACCTTGTATATTGTGGGCTAGTGTTTTTCCGGTTGTTAAACTATTACTTGAAGAACTAAGTATAACAACGGATACTCCCGGAAAGATAACTATTGCAGGTATGAGATTTTTCACTGCCGGCGTTATTATCTTAATATATGCAACTATTAAGAATAAAGATTTCCCTGTACCTGAGAAAAAAGCATGGGGAAATATATTGCTTGTAGGTATGTTTCAAACCTTTGGATTGTATTCTTTATATTATATTTCTATGGCTTTTGTTACTGGAGTAAAGGCATCTGTAATAAGTCAGGGAGGTATATTCTACTTGATTATTTTGGCTTATTTTATCCTTGACGAAAGGGTGAAACGAAATCAATGGATAGGTATTTTCTTTGGAATACTTGGAATTATTGCAATTAATGTTAATAGAATCAGCGGAGATACAAACTTTTTTACTTTTACATTTCAAGGGGAAGGGTTATTGATGTTATCAGGAGTGTTTGGCTCCATTGGGCAAATCCTTGCAAAAAAGAGATGCACAAGTGTTGCTCCTATGACTTTAAATGGTTGGCAAATGACTCTTGGTGGAGGAGTGCTTCTTGTATTCGGCATTATATTGAATGGTGGCATTGTACCTCTTACATCAGTTTTTAGCATATTTCTTATGTTATATTCTGTTATGGTTGCTGCTGTAGGATTTACTGTGTGGTATTATCTATTGCAGAATGTTAATGTTAGTGAAATTGTCCCGTTTAGATTGACTATACCTGTTTTGGGAAGCATGTTTAGTGCTATTTTCCTTCCAGGAGAAAATATTAGTGTTAATATTATTGTGGGCTTGCTGTTTGTTTTGTTTGGTATGTATATCACCAGATTACCAGATAAGATTTGATGAAATTAGGATAGATTATCATGGTTTAGAATCATTGATTATTGGATATACTACCTTTAAGTTGTATATATGATATATATAAATTTAAAGGAGTAGAAGATAAATTGAAGAAAAAAGTTTTGATTCTAGGAGCTGGTATTGGCGGATTGTCAACAGCTGTAAGATTATTAAGTGAAGGATATGAGGTTAAAGTTTTTGAAAAAGAAAGAAGTGTTGGCGGTAAAATTAATATAATAGAAACAGAAGATTTTTGTTTTGATCTAACAGCATCTATTTTAATGACACCAGATATTTATAAAGAGGTATTTAAATATACTGGAAAAAAATATCAGGACTATATTGAGTTTATAAAATTAGAACCATTTTATAGAGTTTGTTATAGTGATGGAAGTAGTTATGATTTTTCTACTGATTTAACAAAATTAGTAGAAAAACTTGAATCTATTTCTAAGGAAGATAGTATGGGTTATATTAAGTTTCTTAGTGATACTTATAAAAAATATCTCATAGCAGATAAATATTTTTTAAATAAATCATTTAGATATAAAAGTGATTTTTTTAATTCTACCACCATAAACAAAGCAATGAAAATAAAAACATTTTCCACCTCATATAATTATATTTCCAAATATATAAGAAACGAAAAACTAAGACAATTTATAGCATACCAAACTCTCTATGTAGGTATTTCACCCTATAACGGACCAAACATTTATACATTAGTTCCTACAATATCACAGTTATATGGTCTTTGGCATATTAAAGGTGGTATGTATAATTATATTAAAGCATTGCAAAAACTTATTGATGAATTAGGTGGAGCAATTGAAACCAATAGTAATGTGGAAGAAATATTAATATCACAAGGGAAGGCTGTTGGTTTAAAAACAAATAAAGGTGAAGAAAAGGGCGATATAATAGTTTGTAACGCTGATTTCCCTTATGCCATGAAAGAATTAGTCACAGATAAAATAGCAAAAGGAATATACACAGATAAAAAGATTTCAAAAATGAAATACTCATGTTCAACTTTTATTATATATCTTGGATTAAAAAAGAAATACAAAAATCTTTCAGTACATAATTTTTATATTAACGATGAATTTAAAGAAAATATAGAAGGAATTTTTAAGGGTCAATTGCCTACAAAACCATCTCTTTATATATATTGTCCAAGTAGAATGGATGAAAAAATGGCAGCTAAAAGTAAAGAATCATTAAATATTACAGTTCGGGTTCCCAATTTATACTTTGACAAAATCAAGTGGGATGAAAAAACAATAAAACTATTTAGAAGAAAGATAATTGATACAATAAGTAGCATAAAAGGTTTAGAGGATATAGAGGAAAATATTATTTATGAAAGTTATTTAACGCCAAAAGATTTACAAGATTCATTTAATTCTTATTATGGAACGGCTTTTGGATTAAGCCCTACATTAACGCAAACCAACTATTTTAGACCTCATTTAAAGTCGCCCAACATTCAAAATCTTTATTTTGTAGGCAGTTCAGTTCACCCAGGGGCAGGAGCGTCTATCGTATTAATTTCAAGCAAATTGGTAGTAGAAGAGATTTTAAAAGAAAATAATAGTGATAATTACTAATTGGTACTGAAATTTTGTATAGAAATAAACTTTATTTTAATTGTGCAGCAATATTTTAATGAACTATATAAAAATATTTACAAAGGTAGGTTTAATTTATATGAACTATTTCTACGTATGATAATATAAATCCAACGATATGGAATAAAATCATTGAGAAAAAACAAAAAAACAGCTACTACTATTATTAAAAGCATTAAAATATCTGAAAGTGATTTGTTAAAAATGGCAGTATAATACTGAAATATAAATTCTTATTTGTAACTTTATTACATTTATTATTGAAGGTTTATTAAGGTTATCTTTATTTGAATCTAATTTATAAAATGATTTCATAAAGAAAAATAATTATCAATAAATAATTCCAATTTGAATTTTAGTGATCATTTTTGGACTATGTAAAATTATTGAATTATTAGGTTGATGGCTATGAGGGTCGTAGGAGATAACTGGAAGCTAGCTCCTTGATAAATATACTGATGAATTCATTAATGATATTGAAAAAAATTGCTTGGATGGAATTAACAGGATAATGCAGCACTTGGTCTTTGCACCGGGTCTGTATTTTTTTGGCGTATTTTCAAAGTACGGAGGGATTTAAACATAATTCTATTAATTTATTAAAAGGATGGAATGGACAAGCTTATCTTACTCTTTATTTTTCTTAAAGCATCAGTATCAATCCAATAAGCTAGTCCATTCCTTTGATTGTATGGCCTGTGGCAGCAAGGTTAAAATTGCATAATTAAAATTAAATATAGATTTGAAAAAATTAAAGATTCATTGGTTTATAAATTTGGAACTAGCCAGAAGGTAATTATGCAATTTTCTAAATATAATTAATTGATACACATTTCTTATTGATGGGTACATCATTGAAAGATGCTATTTGGGTATAATAATAAATTTATATCTGAATAATTTTAATAAAAATGATGTTAAATAATTAATATAAGTAATATTATGGCTCCTTATGTAATTTGGTAAATTGTTTACTACATTTTTAAATGATATTTGTTGAAAATATTATGATTTTTATTTCCATTATTATATCTTTTTTCTAATATGTAAAAAATATTAAATAAAAGGTATTAATTTGATTATATTCTGATATAATCAAAATATGATAAAATTTAAAAAATATTATAGGAGGTTTTGTAATGAAAAAAATAATAAGTGTAATGACAGCGGTGTTAGTAATTTTGAGCATTATTCCTAATGTAGCATTTGCTCAAAACAATGATAAGGTTTCAATAGAAACTGTTGTTAATGAGTTGAAAAACAGTCTCCCAGAAGGTACTGTTATCACAGTAACTGAAGATGAGGAAATAAATGTATCGATGAGTGAACCAATTGATAGTAATGAATATAGTATATTAGCGACAACGAGTAGTACATATGCGCCTGATGGAGGATCTTACCGAAATTTTCATTCTGTTCCATTTTCAACGGTACAACCATACTCAATTGTATTTCTAAATGAAGAACGAGCACAAGCTTTAGTTTATTCACTAAATAATAGTAGTTTGTTTAATGACGTTATTATATGGTCAGCAAGCTATGGAATTGAAATAATAATTTCCTTAGTTCTTTCTAAATATGGACTAGCTATTTCACCTATAGGGATATCATTTCTTGTCTTTATAGGATCATGGACTGTTTTAGAAAAATATGATGCATATTCAGCAATGAATGCTTGGAAAAATAGTTCTACTGATAAGATAGTTATTCAAAGAGTTTCTAATCAAGGTTGGCCTGTTAATTATTATTTCGCTTGGGAAAGTAATTATTGTAGTCCTGACCCTTATTACAACTGGAATCCAACTTTTTATCGTGATGAATATGATATTTAACATTTAGTATAATATATACATTTATAAATTCGGATACTAAAAAATATAGTAAATTTGTTTTATACATTATGGAGGTGAAAGATATAAAGATAATCAAATATAAATGGCAGTTTATTTATTTGGCATATATATTACTATATTGGATTCTATTGTCTAATGTACTTTTTACATTGGTTGAAAACGATATGATGTCTTCAAAGAATATTTTTTATGCTAGACTTATTTCTACATTATCTCTAGTTGTTTTCTCATTTATTGGTTTTATTAGTTATAATATAAAGATAAAAATCAATAAATCCAATATATATCATATTATTTATGCTGTAATTATTATTATTTCGTGTTCATTAATTACTTGGGGATTTAAAAGTATAATAGAGTTTTTTATTCTCCCATATAGCAAATTAAATATAATCCCAGGTGGTTTTGAATATACTTTTTGTTGCATTTTTGCATTTTCTTTCGGAGTAATATTTGCTAAATCAAGATTTAATACCAAAAATCCAAAGGTAGTATAAAATGACTAACTTTAGCAAGAAAATGACCTGAGATATCTCGTTGCACACCTAATAGATTATTCAAATTAATAATTTTAGCAAACAAAAACCTCCTTTCGTTCCGCTATAGGAAATTTTTGTTATTAGTAGAGTGGGTCAGAGGCTCTCGCCTCCTTCCCCTCATCAATCCGTGCATGCGGTTTTCCCGCACACGGCTTTCCGATATTCTTCTTCCTAAGGCATTCAGTTTTAGTAAGCTAAGTGTACTATCCTTAATGTTTTTAATTTCATCATTAACTCTCCTGTATGCCTACACCTTTGTCTTAAC
>JBGUER010000003.1:0-50247 GCA_041821285.1 Clostridiaceae bacterium | reverse complement strand
AGCGAAAAAGAACTTAAGATTATCACACTTATAGCAGATGGACTTAGCAATAAAGAAATATCAAGTAATTTATATTTAAGCCAAGGGACTATTAGAAATAGCATAACCACTATTTTAGAAAAATTATATCTTAGAGACAGAACCCAACTCGCAATATTCTATTACAAAAATTATTCTTCAAAATAAAAAATGACAGGTATATTTCACCTGTCATTTTCATTATTATCTAGTTTATTTTTCTCTTTTTCATATTCTTTCTTCTACAATCTAATGGATTAAGATTTATATGATAAACACTTTCACCTATTTCAGGATTCATAAGCAATCTATCTAAATAAACTTTTCCTTTTGGAGTATTAGCTAAAACAAAGATATCATTGTTTTTTCTATACTCTACCCAATTATATCTTCCTGTTATTACATTATTCAAATCTCTTTTAGATATTAAAGCTCTGGCATGATCTTTGCCATTCTTATCTCTTAAAATTACAGAAATAGTACTATCGTCTATCATTTCGTAATCATTATTAACATCTGTTTCAACTAATTTTAAATTTGATTTTCTATTGTCTAAAGTATCCCCATCTATGTGGTTTATAGGAGCTTTAACATCTGTATCTAAAATTACACTTTGCAAACTTTGTTTTAATGGTTTACCTTTTTTATTAATTTTAGTTTGACTTATGTTTTGAACTAAATAACTATTAAAATCCTTATTCCACTCAGCAAACCAAGTTCCCATTTCTTTAACCTTATCAATATCTTCCACATCTATTTTAGCTATTAAAAGAGATCCATTTTTCTTCATTATTGAAATTAAGGCCACATCTCCTTGAATTTCATATTTATTTTCTGCGTTTCTATAATCCGTAATTATAAAAAACACCCCTTTCTTATACTAGTATCTTGATAATTATAACACAAATTTACTGTACCGTCCCCAAAATAAAAATCAGTCTTTATTATAAGACTGATTTTTATATCTTTTGTTTGATTTTATCTTTTGTTTTTTATATGAATTTTATCTTTTGTTTTTTATGTCTAAGTACATTTCATAAGCCATTGCATTTGTATAATTTTCATGTACAACTTTTGCAATTGCTTTTGCCATAGCTTTAGGATCTTCTGCTTGGAATATATTTCTTCCCATATCTACTCCATGTGCACCTTGTTGAATTGCTTTGTATGCAAGTTCTAAAGCATCAGCTTCAGGAAGTTTCTTTCCTCCAGCAATAACTATTGGAACAGGGCATCCTGCTGTAACTTTTTCAAAATCGTCACAGTAATATGTCTTTATAACATGAGCACCTAATTCTGCAAGAACTCTTGTTGCTAATAGGAAGAAACGTGTATCTCTTGCCATAGTTTTACCAACAGCTACTATTCCAAGAGTTGGTATTCCATATCTATTTCCAGCATCTACTGTTCTAACTAAATTTTGAATTGAATTTCTTTCTTCATCAGTTCCTATAAATGTTTGAATTGCCATACAAGAAGCATTCATTCTGATAGCATCTTCTATATCAACTCCAATAACTTCTTTTATAACATCTGCAGAAGCTACTGTACTTCCTGCTGAACATCTTAAAGCAATAGCTTTATTGTATGTAGGGGAAACACAACTTCTTATAGCACCTCTAGTTCCCATTAATACATCAACATCTTCAGCTAACTCTGGTATTGAAAGATCTAATCTTTCAAGTCCTGCAGTTGATCCCATCATATAACCATGATCAAATGCTAACATAACTGAGTTTCCACTTTTTGGATTGAATATTCTAGAAAGTCTATCTTTCATTCCCCAATCTACATTATCCATTCCTTTAACATTAAAATTTGATCTAGCCTGTGGTGTTCCAACATGATAATCTTTCGCTATTTTGTTTCCTATTAAATCTGCCATTTTATCTTTCTCCTTTGTATATATATTATTTTTATTAAACTAATGGTACTTCAACTTTATCGCTTTCCTGATATGGTGCTAAACAAAATACTGCTTTTGCTTTAACATCTGAAATATTTTTAAGATAATGTGTTTCTGTTGGATCAACATGTATATAATCACCTTTTTCACAGACTATCTTTTCACCATTTACTATAAATTCAATTACGCCTTCTAGTATAAAGAAGTTTTCTTCCATAATATTGTGGTAATGATTATTAAAATCCTGACCTGGATTTAATACAACTACACCGAAATTTGCATTTGGTCCTTTCATAAGATATTTAGGACCACTGTCTCCAAAACGATACTCTCTCTCTTTTTCATTGAGTTTAAACATTTGTATGCCTCCTATTTTTACCTAATTTTATAACCCTGGTGCTTTCCACATATAGTCTGTAACTTTGTCGTCAGCAAGTTTCAACTGGGCACTATACATTTCTCGTGAATTTTTGTAAAGTTTTTCGTATGTTTCTTTATTTTCAGCATTTGGTATGTACTCTTTGTCCCATACCACAAGAGACTCTGAAGCTGATTGTATACTTTCATATATTCCAGCACCTACTCCTGCACATATTGCTGCACCTAAAGCAGTTGCTTCTTTAACTTTTGGAACTTTTACCTTCACTCCTAGAACATCCGCCATTATTTGACACCACAAATCACTATTTGATGCTCCATTTGCAAATATAATTTCTTCTGGCGTAGTATCTATAAGCTCTTTTGCCATTTCAAAATGACCTTTTGTAATAATAGCTGCATTTTCTAATATTGCTCTATAAAATGTATAACGATTAAATTTTTCTGGGTCTAACGAAAAATTAGTAAATGTTGGTGCTGCATGTTTCCAAGAAATATAGTTCATTACATCTGAAAATGCACACATCATTCCATAACTACCTGCTGGAATTTCTGCTGCTTTTTTATTCATTTGAGAATAACTATTTTCACCTGTCTCATTTTGGATGTTTTTTTCCTCTTGGCAAAATGCATCCCTATACCATCTCATTACTAATCCTGGATAAAAAGCTATTGCTTCATATTGATACATTTTAGGCACTGCATGACAATTAACTCTTATTCTACATTCGTCATCCGTTTTAGGCTTACTTGTATTACATTCTAATTGCCAAAAACTTCCTCCAAAAACAGCGATTTGATTTTCTGAAACAGCACCAACTCCAACTCCACCCATTTGGGCATCTCCGCCGCCAGCTACTACAAGAGTTTTTGTAGACAAACCTGTTATTTTACTGCACTCATCACATACATTTCCAACTACACTTCCACTTTCATATACTACTGGAAATATATCATCCTTCAAATCACATTTTCTAGCAATTTCTGGGTCCCATTTTCTAGTTTTAAGATCAAGAAAGCCACTAGTACATGCATTTGATGGCTCAACTGAAAGCTTACCTGAAAGCTTGTACACTAACCAATCATTAAACATTGTAACTGCTTTTGTTTTCTCATAAACCTCTGGCATATTATTTTTAACCCAAAGTATTCTTGGCAATGCATCTAATGCAAAAGTTTGTCCCGTAACCTTATATATATCTCTCTCAAGCATTTTATCTTTAGCTATTAAATTTGAAACCTCATCATTTGATCGAGAATCTACATTAGCGCAAGCC
Source organism: Clostridiaceae bacterium (assembly GCA_041821285.1). GTDB lineage: Bacteria > Bacillota > Clostridia > Clostridiales > Clostridiaceae > JAJBWD01. The sequence continues at coordinate 46,668 of JBGUER010000003.1, read as the reverse complement.
CATATTTCTTTATTATTTTCATCGTATAAGACAATTCCTTCTCTCATACTTGTTGTAGAAATAGCTGCTATATCGTAACTATTAATACCACTATCTTTTATTGCGTTGATAATACATTCAACTGCTAAGTTCCAATTATTTATAACATCAAAATCCATTGAACCTTTAAATCTTGGATCTTCTTTATGTTCCCATTCTCTCTGAAATGAGCTTATTTGATTTCCAAAAATATCAAAAACAACTGCTCTAACACTTCCAGTACCAGCATCAACTGCAATTAAGTATTTAGACATAATATAACCTCCTATTTTATTCTTTATCTTTTAAACTCACTAAGCTTTCAGCAGTATCTTCATCTGTTATCAAAATATCAAGATACCCTCCTAATAATGCTCCATATATAGCTTGAACTTTACTATGTCCGCCTGCTACACCTACTACATTTTTTAAAGTTTTTAATGTGTCTAATTGAGTACTTATCAAACATTTATGTATATCGCTTTCTATTTTATTACCATCTTTGTCATAAAACTGACTTAATATATCACCAACGGCTCCATTCATCTTAAGAAGTGCTAGATCATTATTGTTTATCTTATTAGCTTTAAAAATAGTAGCATTATCATCTGGTGCACCAATGCCTATTACTGTCATATCTGCTAACTGCACCATATTCAAAATTTCTTTTACTGAACTTTCATTCCATATTGCTTCCACCATTTCTTCACTTGAAACAATAAGAGGAGTTGGCACTACATATATATTAGGAAGAATTCTGCTACTATCATTTCCATTTCCACCATTAATAGATGAGGTGTAACATGAAACTCCACCTGACAAAGTAACTATAGAAACTGGTTTATCAAGATAAAAGAATAAATTATTTATTGTTCTTGATACAGTATCACCGTATCCTACATTAATATAACTATTATCTATGATATGATTTTCAATATACTGAGCTGCCGCTTTTGAAATAGATTCGTTTATGTTTGATTCTATAGTTGGAATAACATATACATCCTTTAATCCAAATTCTTTCATTAACTTTTGCTCTATGCCTATTCTTTTTTTACCATCAGGCCTTATCTTAAATTGTATAATACCTTGGCTTTTTGCTTTATCAATATACTTAATCACTTTCATCCTAGAAAGATTTAATTGATTGGAGATTTCTTGTTGTGTCATATTCTCCATATAGTATAGCCACGCGATTTTAAAAATTAAATTTTCTTCATACTCCAAATTAATTCACCACTCTTAACTATTTTGAACAATTGTTTTGAAGTTAAATAATTGTTCGTTTGTATTTACTATAACTTTTATTAGCTTTTATGTCAATATGGAATTTTTATTATGTGTAGCTTTATTATAATTACTATATTATAGTAGTTATAAAGACCTGAAAACGTAATGATTATTTGTACATTGAGTGTAAAAGGTATTACATACAAGTTATAGTATAATATACAGAATATATTATAACTACCAATATATCAAGTTGCATCTAGAAAAATATTATAAATTCAAACAAATTATTGTTGACAAAACAATTGTTTCACATTATTATAAGTGTAACGAATATGTAAACGAATTCGCATTTTAAATTTTTATAATTTAAGTTTGGAGGCATGTTAATATGAACAATACATTAAATGGAGAAAAATCATTAGTTCGTTTAGATAATATAGTGAAAAGTTTTTCCAATAATACTGTTCTAAAAGGAGTAAGTTTTGATTTGTTCCCTGGTGAAATAGTTGCAATGATAGGCGGAAATGGTGCAGGTAAAAGTACATTAATGAAAATATTAATGGGAATACATTCACCTAATTCTGGGGATATATATATAGATGAAGAAAAAATTGTTTTATCATCTCCATCAATTGCTCTTGATAAAGGAATTTATTTAGTTCCACAAGAACCAATGTTATTTCCTAGTATGACAGTAGAAGAAAATATTCTAATAGGTTTTAATGAAAACAAAACACAATTAAAACAAAAATTAATTGATTTAATGGAAGAACTTGATTGGAAAATAGGCTTAGATAGAAAAGCTGAAACACTAACAATTGCTGAACAACAACTAATTGAAATACTCCGAGGACTTCTTAGAAAAGCAAGAATTCTTATTTTAGATGAACCAACTTCAGCACTTACCTTTAATGAAACGCAATCATTATTTAAGGTAATCCAAAGTCTTAAAGAGCAAGGAATAGGTATGTGTTACATAACGCATCGTCTTACCGAGGTATTTGAAATTGCTACTCGTGTAGTAATATTAAGAGATGGAACTATCGGACTTTCAGGTCCTGTTGATAAATTCACTAAAGATATGTTAATTGAAGGTTTATTACCTCCAAATACATCTTTAAAAGCCAAAGAATGCAAAATTGAATCAAGAAAAATTGATTACAAAAATACAAAGCCTTCATTAGATATACAAAATCTAAGCGGATATGGATTTGAAGATATAAATCTAAAAGTTTATCCTGGTGAAATATTAGGACTAGCAGGTGTTGTTGGTGCAGGAAGAACTGAACTTGCCGAAGCTATTTTTGGCATCGGAGAAATAATTAATGGTCATGTTTATTTAAACGATACTGAAATAACTGGTCTTAAAACAAACTCAGTTATACAAAAGGGACTTAATTATGTACCCGAGGATAGATGCTTAAATGGAATATTCTCAATAACTGATGTAGTTTCCAATATGACATCTGCATCTTTAAACGTACTTAGTAAATTCTTTCTTAATCCGAAAAAAGAAAAAGAAATCGCCGATAAATATATTAAAGATTTCAGAATTAAGGTTTCAGGTCCAGACCAAACATTAAAATCTCTTTCAGGCGGTAATCAACAAAAGGTAGTTATAGGTAGGATACTTGCAACTAATCCAGATGTTATAATTTTGGACGAGCCTACTAGAGGAATAGATGCTGGTGCACGTGAAGATGTATACAGAATAATATATAAATTACGGGACGAAGGCATAGCAGTTTTACTAATATCCTCCGACCTAGAAGAAATAACTGAAGTATGCGACAGAACAAACACTATGTACAGAGGATCAATAAATAGTCATTTTGATCGTTGTGATTTTACCCCAGACCAATTAATGGCCGCATGCTTTGGCGTTAGTCAAAAGGAGGTAAAATAAACATGAAAACAACTTTAAAAAAATTATTTAAATCAAGAGAAATTACAGTAAGTATCTTCCTTATAATATTATTTTTATTAGTAGGAATGATAAATCCTATATTTCTAAAGATGGATAATATAATGCTTACTTTAAAAGCAAGCGTAATGTATATATTCCTAGCACTTGGTATGGCCTTTGTACTCTTCACTAAAGAAATAGATGTATCTGTAGGTGCAATACTTGGTATGTGTGCAGCAGTATCAGCCACTATGCTTCGAAACAATAAAAATTTAGTAGAAATAATAATAGTTACTCTTTTAGTTGGCGCTTTAGCAGGACTAATAAACGGTATAGGAGTTGCTAAATTAAAAATACCTTCAATAGTAATGACCCTTGGAACTATGGGTATTCTAAGAGGTTTAATGTTTATATATACAGATGGAAAATGGGTTGAAAACCTTCCAGACTATTTCAAAAAAGCATCTCAAGCTAAATTATTTGGAACAATAAATATATTTGTACTAGCAACAGTTGTTGTAGTAATAATACTTCATTTATATTTATCAAAAAATAAAAATGGTAAATATTTTGCAGCCATAGGTGATAATATTGACGGTGCTACTTTAATCGGTATTCCAGTAAACAAAATGAAAATTTTAGCATTTGTAATATCAGGAATATGCTCCGCTATTGCTGGTCTCGTATATGTAAGTCAAGTTGGATTTGTAGGAAATGTTGCTGGAAATGGTACTGAAATGATAGCTGTTGCTTCTTGTGTTTTAGGCGGAGTTAGCTTAAACGGTGGAGTAGGCTCTGTAACAGGTGCAACTCTAGGTGCCATAATTATGACTTCTATAAACAGCGCATTAGTATTTTTAAAAGTTCCTGCTTATTGGAACAACACCATATCCGGATTACTTTTAATAATAATTGTTGTTGTTGATGCTACCACTCACACATATTTCTCAGAAAAAATTAGAAAAGAGAGATTATCAGCAAAATCCATGAAGATTACGGAGGAAACCAATGAATAAATTAAAAAAATCATTTACATGGGAAACTTCACTTGTTATTATGCTTGTCTTGGAAATTTTAATATTTGGTATGATTAATCCTAGATTTTTAGATTTCCATGTACTTATATTTAGTATAAACGATTTTATAGCTATATCAATAGTATCTCTATTTGTAACATTTGTAATAATTACTGGTGGAATTGATATTTCCGACGGTTCGATAATCGGGCTTGTTTCTATAGTAATAGGTGTTACTTGGAAAATGGGCGGTGTAAATATTTGGCTTACTATACCAATTGCTTTATTAGTAGGAGCCTTATGTGGAGCTTTAAATGGATTCCTGGTAGCCTATGCAAATGTCCAAGCAATGGTAGTGACACTAGGCGGTATGATCTTATACTCAGGTCTATCATTAGTTGTAATGGGTTTATCTGGTGCTAGTGCTTTTGAAGGAATAAGTGGTATGCCTGAATCATTTGTAAACCTAGCCAACGGTAGTGTTTTAAACATACCTAACCCAGTTATTATTCTAATCGTCCTTATTATACTAGCTTATATTTTATTAAATAAAACTAAATACGGAAGAGCAGTATTTCTAGTAGGAATAAATAAAAACACAGCAAGATATTCAGGAATAAATACTAAGCTTGTAACAATGAGCACATATATATTATCAGGAACTGGTGCCGCAATTGCTGGAATAATATTAACCTCCTATTTAGGAAGTTCTAGACCTGATTTGGGTGCGGACACAACAATGCCTATAATAACTGCTGTAGTACTAGGCGGAACAGCTATCACTGGAGGTAAAGGATCTGTACTAGGGACTGCACTTGCAGCTATAATCGTAGGACTTTTAAAATTCGGACTACAAATGGTTGGTGTCTCTACTCAATACGTAAGCGTTGCTATCGGTTTACTGCTTATAGTAGCTATTGCTATGAGAAGTATTGATTTTAAAAATCTGCCAAAGCTAAAGAAATCTATAAAAGCCAAATAATTCATTTAATTCAATTAATTAATTTAAATTAAATTGTATTATTTATATGTTATTGAAAAATAATATATAAGTATTATAAATATAAAAATTCAAGGAGGAAACAAATGAAAAAAACTAAAATTATATCACTTTGCCTTTCCACTGCCTTAGTATTCTCAACACTAGTAGGGTGCGGAAGTGCAGCAACAGACGATACAGCAACAGATAAAGAAAATTCAAGTGTAGTATTTATACCTAAACTTACTGGTAACATGTTCTTCGAATCAGCAAATGTTGGTGCTCAAGAAATGGGTGAAACAGCTGGATTCTCAGTTAAATATGATGGTTCACCTGAAGCATCTGTTGCTAACCAAGTACAAATTATTAACAGTGCAGTAAACCAAGGTGCGAGTGCAATAGCAATTTCTGCACTATCTCCAGACGGATTAAACCAAGCTTTAAAAAATGCTGCTGAAAGCGGAGTTAAAATCGTTACATGGGATTCAGACGTTGATCCAGAATATCGTTCAATATACATAAACCAAGGAACTCCTGAAATATTAGGAACTATGCTTGTTGATATGGCTGTTTCTCAAATGACACCAGAACAACTTGAAAAAGGTACAGTAGCTTTATTCTATTCTAGTCCTACAGTTACAGACCAAAACTCTTGGGCAGAATATGCAAAACAATATTTAGCTTCAGATTACCCTGGTTTAGAACTTGTTACAACTCAATATGGTGAACAAGACGCTCAAAAATCACTACAAGTTGGTCAATCAATACTTCAGACATACCCTGATATCGACGCTATACTTTGCCCAGATTCAACAGCTCTTCCAGCAATGGCACAAGCTGCTAAGAATTTAGAAAAAGATGGAGACGTTATAATAACAGGATTTGCTACACCAAGTTCAATGAGAGACTTTGTTAAAGATGGTACAGTTGTTAAATTCGGTTTATGGGATTGCGGATTACAAGGTGCTATCGGCGCTTATGTTGCTTACTGGTTAGCTGAAGGAAATACATTTAAAGTTGGAGACACAATAGACGTACCTGGAGTAGGAGAACTTACAATAGAGCCTAATACAATCCAAGGGTACACATACACAGCTGATGATTCAGGTATAATTCTTCTTCCAGAAAGAGTTGTATTTACAAAAGACAATATCGATAACTACGATTTCTAAATTAGTATTTCAATAAAAGAATAATTTAAAGTATGCTGCCTTCTTATGATTATTTAATCTTTGAAGGCAGTATTATTATATAGTCATAATAAATATATTTAATATAAAAGGATGGTTAACTTATGCTTATCGGGTTTTTAAAAGTATTCCCTATTATATTCCTTGTTTTACTAGGGGTGTTTTTTAAAAGAACAAATTACATGAAAAAAAATTCTATTGAAGATATTAAAAAATTAGTCCTTAATGTATCTCTTCCATGCCTTCTTTATACTGCATTCTATCGACTTGAATTTAGCAATAAATATCTTTTAATAATGCTTACTATTTTTATTACATGCGGCTTTATGCTTTTTATGGGTACATCAATAAAAAAACTCTTTAAAATAAAGTCCACATATTTTTCCACCTTATTTGTTGGTTTTGAAACTGGCATGTTTGGATATTCATTATTTGCAGTAGCCTATGGAGTATCAAATATAGATAAACTTGCTATAATAGATTTAGCACAAGTTATTTTTGTATTCTTTGTGATAATGCCTATGTATAAAAATGATTCAACTGAAAAAAGCTCCATTTTAAACACACTAAAAAACTTCATACAATCACCAGTTATAATAGCTATATCTCTAGGCATACTAACAAGTATATTTGGTAAAAGGCTTGTGGATTCAAGTAAAATTTATTCTAGCATATTTGAAATAATAACTTTTCTTAGCGTTCTTACTGTTCCTCTTATATGCATAGTAATAGGTTATGAAATGAAATTAGATATGACGAAAATTAAACTTCCTTTAATAACAGTATCTTTACGATTATTAATTTTAATACCATTAGCACTTATAATAAATCGATTTATTATAGGCGGGTTACTTGATTTGCCAAATATTTATAAGCAAGCATTATTTACTATGTTTATTCTTCCTCCACCTTTTGTTTTGCCAATATTCATTAAAGAAGACGGGGATGATATGCAATATGTATTAAATACAATATCACTTTCTATGATTTTTACAATAATAATATTTTGGATACTATTAGTGTTTATGTAAAAAATCAGTCTTATAAGACTGATTTTTTATTATTTTTATTAAATTTACTGTACCGTCCCCAATACTTTTTCTATAAACACTTTTGCTAGCACTGGATCAAATTGTTTTCCAGCATTCACTTCTATTTCTTTTATTGCCTGCACTTTGGTAAGCGATTTTTTATAAGGTCTTTCTTCTGTCATTGCATCATAACAATCTGCAAGGGATATAATTCTAGACTCTATTGGTATTTCATTACCTTTTATCCCATCTGGATATCCTTTGCCATCATAACGCTCATGATGATGTAATATTCCTTTAGTAAGTTTTCCCATTTCATGTGAACTTCCAATAATTCTATATCCTATTTCAGGATGTTTTTTCATCTCTGTCCATTCATCATCAGTTAATTTGCCTGGTTTTTCAAGTATTGAATGAGGTATTATTATTTTACCTATATCATGAAGAAGACTCATCGCACTTATAGACTCTATTTCAGACTTTGACATATTAAATTTAATAGCCAGCTTTGTAGCTAAATCCCTAACCCTTTCAGAATGTTCTTTTTCTCTTGGGCTTTTTTCATATAAAGTACTTATTATAGTCTTTATATTTTCTCCTCTAAGACTATTGGAATCATTCATTTTTTTCTTATACATATACTCTTCTGCCATAATAAATATTTTTTCCAATTTTTGATCCTTATTTTCTTTTTCTGCCCACCCGAAGGATATAGAAAGTACTCCATTTAATTTATCTTGTTTTAGTATTTCACAATTTATTCTGTCTACTATTTTTTCTGCCTCTTCTTCTTTTGTATTTGGAAGTATTATTACAAATTCATCTCCACCCCAACGACAGACTATATCCTCTTGCCTAAAATATTTTTTAATAATATCTGCAGCCTTTATTATGAACTGGTCACCTGTTAAATGTCCAAAAGCATCATTTATTAATTTAAGTCCATTTAAATCTGCCATTACTATAGTAAGTGGATAATTTTTATTTATATCTAATCTATTCATTTCTTCTTGAAAAAACCTTCTATTATATAACCCAGTTAATGTATCATGAAAGCTTAAATATTCTATTTTCTTTTTATTTATCTCCTTCTCTGTAATATCTTCTACTATTCCTACCATTTCATATTTTGATAATTTAATTGACTTGATATAACATATGCGTTTTTCTTTACCTTTTTTTATAAACGATATTATTCCCTCGCCTCTTCCACTTTTGACAACATTACTATATAAATTTTTTGACTTTTGTTGCTCTTCATCTAAAATAAGATTAAATAAATTCATCTTTAATAATTCATCCTTGCTATACCCTGTTATTTCAGAAGTTTTATTGTTTACTTCTACAAACATTCCATTATTATCTGCTATAAATATACCGTTTGGAACCTCCTCAAAATAATGTCTAAACTTAAGCTCACTTTCCTTTATTTTACTCTCTATTTTTTTATATTTTGTAACGTCATTAAAGATAGAAATGATATCCCCATTATCAAGTTTAGCCACATAATTTTCATACCAATTATCATATTTCTCATCTTCATATTTTGTAGCTTCTACAAACAACGTTTCTCCACTATCCCATACTTTTTTAAATCCTTTAATTATTTGCGAACCATCTATATTCGGTCTTATATCAATTAATTTTTTACCTAATATACCTTGGGTTTTCTCATCTTCTGAAAAAGCTACTTTGTTATAATATTTTATCTTATAATCCTCACCTTTTTCTCCGTTATTTTTCACATCATAAGCTACAATTCCACTTGGCAAATTATCTAATATATCCTTATTTTTTTTTATTTTAATATTTATCTTATATAAAAAAAATACTACTAGTATAAATGCTAATCCTTTTATTATTAAATTTGTAGTTACTGCTTCTACTAATATTAGTATCAGTAAAATTAATATTGAAAATACGTATTCCTTTATCATTATTTCACCCTCATATTTCAATTTAATTAAATTTATATTGATTACATTCTATCATAAAGGATTTGTTTATGACATTTTTTTCTCTTTTTCTACAAATATTTTTGTTTTTATATTTACCTATACATTTATTACTTAAAATCAATATCAAATTATCCGTTTTTTAATATATACAAAATAAACTTTTAGAATTTTTTTTCATATTAAATGATAGCTATTTATATTTATTCTAGTAATTCTAAAATGAAAAGAGATTCCAAAAAAATAAATAAGGATGGTTTTGGCTACACAAACTTAACTAAATCTCTTCAAATAGACTGGGTGTCAGAGCCCCATTTTTATAAAAGCGGAAATATTATTGTTCAATATATCGGTACAAATGAAGAAATAATATCTTTATTAGAGGATATTTTAGGTGAACAGTTTGCAGGAATAGCCTAATCCATATAGAATAAATGTAAGGTGGTATGATAAAAGTGAGAACATTGATAAAGAATATAAAGATAATTAAAAGCAATGAAATAATAAAAGGTTCAGTTATAATAGAAAATAGGAAAATAAAAGATATTCTTGAATTAGAAACTTGCGATAAATCTTTTGAAACTGTAATAGATGGACATGGTAAGTATTTATCTCCAGGATTTATAGATATCCATAATCACGGCAATTTTGGCAAAGATGTGATGGAGGCAAGCTTTGAAGCACTAGATACAATGGCAGCTTTTCATATCAGAAATGGTGTTACTGGGTTTCTTGCAACTACTATGACAGATACAAATGAAGCTACAGTTAAAGCAATAAAAAATATTGTATCTTATATTAAGACTACATCAAAATCAATAGAAAATAAATCTAAGATTTTAGGAATTCATATGGAAGGGCCTTATTTCTCTGTGCTAAAAAAGGGTGCCCAACCGGGAGAATGCATTAAAGAACCTAATCTTAATGAAATAAAAGAGTATTTAGATTTGTCCAATGGGAATCTCAAGCTTTTTTCTATTGCCCCTGAGGTAATTGGTGCATTAGATGCAATAAAATACCTTAAAGATAAAGGAGTAACTGTTTCATTAGGACATTCTAATGCAAATTTTGAGGAATCTATGGCTGGAATAGATATGGGAGCAACAGAAGCTACACATCTTTATAATGGAATGAAGAATTTTAGTCATAGAGAACCTGGAATAGTTGGCGCCGTGCTAACTGATAACAGAGTGAATTGTGAAATGATATGTGATGGAATACACATCCATCCTGCCGCTATGAAATTAGCTTATATGGCTAAAGGCGAGGATAAAATAATTCTTATATCTGATGCTATGATGGCAACTGGTCTAAAAGACGGATGGTACACTCTTGGGACTCAGAACGTTCTAGTAAAAAACAACGTTGCAAAACTTCATGATGGTACACTAGCAGGATCAACACTAACACTCAATAAAGCTGTATATAATATGGTGCATATGCTTTCAGTTCCCTTGTATCAAGCGGTTAAAATGGCTAGTCTAAATCCAGCTAAATCTATAAAAATGGATGATAAAAAAGGAAGCATAGAAATAGGGAAAGACGCTGATTTAATATTATTTGATGAAGATATAAATGTTGAAAAAGTATTTATTGCTGGAAAACTCGTATATATCCTGTAAAAAAACTTTTTATTGGGAATTGATTTATTAATAATAATTCTTTGTCCATAAAAATATAAAAATGTTACCTTAAATTAAACTTAATATTATAGATAAATTACTATTGATAATAATATAAATTTACCACGGCAACATGCAATCGGTTGCATTATGTGCTATAATATTAAAAAATAAGGAGGAGATATTATGGCAAATGATACAAATAAAAATTTAAGGAATAAAATAATTTATGAAATTTACCCAAGAGCCTACGAAGGTAATCCTAAATTAAAAAGTATATTAAATGATTTAAAGAGAATAAAAAATCTCGGTTCCGATATTATATGGCTTATGCCCATCTACCCTATCGGAGAAAAAAATAGAAAAGGAAGTTTAGGTTCACCCTATTCTATAAAAAATTATAGAGAAATTGAAAAAAGCTTAGGAAATCTAGAAGATTTTAAAGAGTTAATAACAAAAACTCATGAAAACAAGATGCTAATAATGATTGATATAGTTTTTAATCATACTTCTCGAGATTCATACTTATTTGAAACTCATCAAGAATATTTTTACAAAAATAAAAATGGTGATTTTGGAAATAAAGTAGATGATTGGTCAGATGTATATGATTTAGATTATAATAATTCTGATTTAATAAAAGAACAAATAGAGACATTAAAATTCTGGGCCAATCTTGGCATAGATGGTATAAGATGCGACGTTGCACCTTTAGTTCCTTTGAATTTTTGGGAAAAAGCTAGATTAGAAATGAAATCTATAAATAAAAACTTTATTTTCTTAGCAGAATCTGTAGAACCTGATTTTATTATTTATTTAAGAAATATGGGTATAACTGCACTTTCTGATAGCGAAATTTATAGAGCTTTTGATATAACTTATGATTATGACGTATTTAATTATTTTACAGATTATTTAAATAAAAAAAGAAGTTTAAACGAATATATAGAAAAATTAAAATCCCAAGAATATATATATCCTGATAACTATGTTAAATTAAGATTCTTAGAGAATCATGATAGAGATCGTGCTTATAATATAATAAAGGATTATGATTTATTAAAAATGTGGACAGCTTTTATGTATTTTCAAAAAGGTACACTCTTGTTGTATCAAGGTCAAGAATATTTGGATAAAACACTTCCAAGCTTGTTTGACAATGTAAAAATTAATCTCAAGAAAACAAATAATGAGTATTTTGATTTTCTAAAATCTCTTTCAGATATAAAGAAAAATAATATTTTTGCCTATGGAAATTATGATATTCAACTTATAGATGCAAAAGTTATAGTTTTAAAATATACCTTTAAAGATGAATTTTCAATTGGAATATTTAACGTGGAAAAGGAAAAAGGATCTATACAAATAGATATTTTAGATGGTAACTATAAAGATATATTGAACGGAAACGATATTTTAATATTAAATGGTAAAATAGAACTTAAAGATTATCCTGTAATAATAAAAAAATAAAAACTTAATATTGTATTGACAAATACAATATTAAATAATATACTAAATTTGTTATAAGTTTTTTATAAATGGTAGCGATACCAATTTTTTTTAAAAGTTTAATGGTACCGCTACCAACCCTAATACAAGAAAAATATACTACAAAGGAGATTATACATGTTATGGTGACAATAAAAGAAGTAGCAAAACACGCTGGTGTTGGAACAACAACAGTATCCAGAGTTTTAAATAATAGTCCCTTAGTTTCAGAAGAAACTAAAAATAAAATAATGAAAATAATGAACGAATTAGATTACCAACCAAACACATTAGCAAGAGGCTTGGCAGGTTCATCTTCTTTTACCATTGGACTTATTATGGACAATACTTTGGACAAAGCTTATGCTAATCCATTTATATATGAAACCTTTAGAGGCATAGAGAAAAGTGTATATGAAGGCGGTTATAATTTATTACTTTTAGGTAAAAACACCATACAAAATAATAAATTAGCAGTTATAAATGTTATAGAACATAAACTTGTTGATGGATTAATTTTATCCCCAGAAATAATAGATTCAAACTATTATAAAATAAAAGATTATAAACTTCCATTAGTATCTACAGGTTCACTTAAAAATGATATTTTAAATATTAGTAGTGTAGATATAGATAACATTAGTGCTGGTTACTGCGCTACAGAATATTTATACCAAAGAGGCTACCGTAAAATAGGCTTTCTTGGAATAGATTTTAGTAAGAATTTTGCTAGAGATAGATATACTGGTTATATTCAATTTTTAAAATCTAAAAATTTAGAACCAATAAAAGAAACAGAAATTTATAATAAATCTGATTCTATAATATGTTTAGATAATATATTTGCGTACAAAGCTCTACAAAGATGTAAAGAGTTAAATAAAAATATTCCCGATGAAATTGGTATAATAACATTTGATAATTACCCATTAGCAGAATATCTTGAACCAACAGTAACAAATGTAGAAATAGATTTATATCAACTTGGAGTTAGGGCAGGTGAAGAAATAATACGGAAAGTTAAAAATGGTGAAAATGATTCAAAATATATAAAAATACCACCATTTATTAACATAAGATCATCAACAAAATAAGGAGGTGTACTTTAATTCTAAATAATTAAAATTTGAGGAGGTTATTATTTTGAAAAAAAAATCAAAAAGGTTATTGTCTATTTTTATTCTTTCTATGGTTACGTTTACCGTACTAGGGTGTGGAGAAAAGAAGCAATCAAGTGATGATACTAAGGATGACAAAGTAGTATTAGAGTTTTGGAATTATTGGGATGGAAATAATGGAGAGGCTATGAATGATTTAATAGATACATTTAATTCTGAAAATAGCGATATTGAAGTAAAACCTATATATATTCCAGGAGATCAATTAATGACAAAACTACAAGCCGCTATTAGTTCTAAAACCACTCCATCTCTAGCTGCAGCAGATATATCTAGTATGGCTAAATTAAGATCATCAAATACTTTATTGCAACTTGATGATTATGTAGATTCTAATAATATAAAACTAGACAGTTTCTATCCAGCACTTTTAGAGTACGGAACACAAGATGACAATTTATATGCTTTACCAGTTAGTACTAATAACTTAGCTCTATTTTATAATAAAGAAATGTTTGAAAAAGCAGGATTAGATCCTAATTCACCTCCTGAAACATGGACTCAATTACAGGATTATTCAGAAAAAATAATGAATGCAATCCCTGATACTTATGGATTTGAATTCTATACACAAGTTGGGGATAGCGGTGAAGGATTGACTTGGCAATTACAACCATATTTGTGGCAAACTGGTGCTGATTTTATAAAAGACGGAGCTGCTGCTTTTAATAATGAAAATGGTGAAAAATCACTTAACTATTTAGTAGGACTTATAGACAAAAAAATATCTCCTGTTGGTTCTTGGAATGATTTTGAAAAAGGAACTTGCGCTATGGTAGTAGATGGTTCTTGGATGGTTGGAATATGGAAAGATTCTGCGAATTTTGATTTTGGAACTTCTATGATTCCTAGACCCGAAGATGGTCAAAACGCTACTAATATGGGTGGAGAACAAATATTTGCTTTTACTAAAAGTGAAAAAGAAAATGAAGCTGCAACCAAATTTATTGCCTATATAACAAGTGAAGATGTACAAGTTAAATGGGATGAAAAAACATTCTTTATGCCTATAAGAAATGAGGTATCAGATAATAGTGAATATATTGATTGGGTTGAAAACACAGAACCAAGATTACTACCATTTGTTGAACAACAAAAATTTGCTCATGCAAGACCATCAGTAGAGGAATATCCAGCTTGTTCTTTAGCCTTTGCAAAAGAAATGGAAAAAGCATATTATGGAGAAACTTCAGTGAAAGAAGCACTATCAAATGCAGAAAAAGCAGTTAACAGTGCTCTAGGAAAATAAAAAAAATTTTACATGAGGACTATCCCTGTAAAATAGTCCTCATGTAATTTTATATCGTTTTTAGTAAATTTACAACTTTTTTAGTAATAGAGGTGATTTTGTGACAAAAAAATATAGTGAAAATTTTATAGCCTATTTGTTTTTATTACCTGCAATGATTTTATTTGCCATTTTTAATATGTATCCCATATTGTATTCATTTTATTTAAGTTTTCTAAAATGGGATGGATTCAATATTAGTAAAAAATTCATAGGCTTAAGCAATTATCTAAACTTATTTACAAATATGGAGTTTTATAATTCTTTATTTGTAACAATTGTTTATACCGCACTAGTCACAATTGGAAGTTTATTTTTAGGTTTAGTATTAGCTGATTTATTAAATAAAGGATTACACTTTAAATCATTTTTTAGAACGATTTATTTCATACCAACAGTTACAGCTACAGCTGCAGTAGGAATCGTATGGAAATATATGCTGGATCCATCACAAGGGATTGTTAATAAATTTTTAAATGCAATAAACATACCATCTGTTCCTTGGCTTAATAACCCATTTTGGGTATTAATAGCGATATCTTTAGCCGGTATCTGGAAAAGAATTGGGTATAATATGATAATATACTTATCTGCCATGCAAAGTATACCTACTGCCTTGTATGAATCTGCAGATATAGATGGGGCTACAAAACATACTAAGTTTAAATTTGTTACTGTACCTCTATTAAAACCAACAACCTTGCTCCTTATTATAATGAGCTTTATAGATTCCTTTCAAGTATTTGACCTTGTTTATGTAATGACTAACGGTGGTCCTATGGGGTCTAGTAATGTTTTAGGATTATATATGTATAGAGAAGGATTTTCTGCAAATAATTTAGGCTATGCCTCTGCTGTAGGGTGGATTATTTTTGCTATTGTATTTATTGCAACTATTATTCAATTTAAGTTTAGCAATAAGGATGGTGAAATGTTATGAAGATTATTAGAAAAGTATTACTGTATTTAGGCATTATTTTAGGTGCATTCATAATGATTCTACCATTTATGTGGATGATAACAACTTCATTAAAGCCTTTAAAACTATCATATGAACCTCCATATTTATTCCCCAAATATATAGAATTTACAAATTATATAAAAGCATGGAACTCAGCACCATTTTTTGATTATTATAAAAATAGTTTAATAGTCGCCATTTCAATAACTGCTTTAACTATATTAATCTCAGCTATGGCTGCCTACCCTTTTGCTAGATTTGAATTTAAAGGAAAAAAATTTATATTTTTTTTATTTTTGGGATCTATGATGATACCCTTTTACGTTCAAATTATTCCTTTATACGGTATTATAGTAAAATTAGGATGGTTAGATTCTAGAAAAGCATTAATAATACCACGGCTATTTAGTCCTTTTGGAATCTTTCTTTTTAGACAATATTTTTTAACAATTCCTAAGGAATTAGATGAAGCAGCCGAAATAGACGGATGCAATAAAATATCTATATTTTGGAAAATAATATTACCATTATCAATGCCAGCAATAGCTTCACTTTCTATATTTACTTTCTTGTTTGGATGGAATGATTTTCTTTGGCCTTTACTAGTAACAACTAGGCCAGAATTTACAACAGTTCAACTTGGCATAGCTAATTTTTCAGGAAAATATGGAACAAATTGGCCATATTTAATGGCGGGTACAGTGACATCTATACTACCTGTATTCTTAATTTTTATTATCGGTCAAAAACAGTTTATATCTGGCATAACTACAGGAGGAGTAAAAGAATGAAAAACGAAGTTATTTATCAAATTTTCCCTGAAAGATTCTGCAACGGTAATAAAAATAATGATCCCCCAATAACATCTTCCTGGAATAGCCCTGTAAGCAAAAACTGTTTTATGGGTGGAGATCTAGAAGGAATAACAAAAAAAATAGATTATATTGTTGATTTAGGAATAACATCTATATATCTAAATCCTATATTCCAGTCACCCTCAAATCATAAATACGATACTTCGGATTATTATAAAATAGATAGTCATTTGGGTTCATTAGAAGATTTTACATTACTTATTGAACTATGTCATGATAAAAATATAAAAATTATTATTGACGGAGTTTTTAATCATACTAGTACAGATTTTTTCGCATTTAAAGATATTCTAGTAAATCAAAATAACTCTAAATATGTTAATTGGTATGAAATATCAGAATACCCTGTAACTATTAAAGAAAATCCACCATATACAGCTTGCGGAGGAGCAGAGTATCTTCCAAAGCTAAATACTAAAAATAAAGAAGTCCAATGTTATATTATAGATGTAATAAAATACTGGGAAAGTATAGGTATTGACGGAATAAGACTTGATGTACCCTTTGAAATACACCCATCTCTACTAACCAAAATAAGAAAAGAAACTAAATTATTTTTAATAGGTGAAATATGGGGCTATGATGGGGAGACCATTCCTAAATATTTTAACAGTGTAACTAATTATGGATTAAGAGATTTAATAAAAAAAGCTGTAATTAACCAGTGTATAACTTCTTCTATGTTTATTAATGAATGGGACTTCATTAATAAAACATATAAAGAAAATGTATTAAACTTACTCAATCTAGCAGGATCACATGATACTAAAAGAATATATAACTTATGTAATGGTAATATAAAAAAAGAAAAATTATTCTATCTATTTCTATTTATTATGCCGGGAATACCACTAATATATTATGGAGATGAAATTGGGCTTCAAGGAGAAAATGATCCTTATTGTCGCGGTTGCATGGATTGGAATGAAAAAAATTGGAATATGAATATATATGATTTTATAAATAAACTTATTAAAATGAGAAAAGAATTTGATGTTTTAGTAGATGGAAATTTAAGATTAACACCATTAAGTGAGAGAACTATTAAAATTGAAAGATATAAAGATTTTAAAAAAATTATCTTTTATATAAATTTTGGTTTTCAAGATGCTACTATAAACAAAATTATAATACCTTCAATGGATTACGTGATTTTATAAAATAAATCTATATGGAGAAGTGTATATTTCACTTCTCCCATTTTTTCATATATAAAATTTCTGTGGTAATAAATGCAGTAATAGGTATTATTAGCACTACTCCTATTCCACTACATAAAACTTGAAACACTTCCGCTGCAAACACCTTCCTATTTATTATTTCAGATGCTGAGTAATTAAGTACATTAAAATACAATATCAAAGACATAAAGCTTCCTATATATACAAAAAGTAACGTATTAGTCATTGTTCCTAATATATCCCTACCTATATTCATTCCTGATTTAAATAAATCATATTTAGTTATATCCTTATTATTATTATATATCTCATTTATTGGCGAAGATATTGAAATTGAAGTATCTATAATAGCACCTAATAACCCAACAAGAACTTGACATATAAATATTTTCATAAAATTAAGATTTACATTGTAAGACAATGATAAATATCCAATGCTATCTATTTCCTCTGCACTAAATCCTTGTATTTTTGAATCTACCCCCATTTTATAAATAATTGACATAGTTATAAGTACAGTAATACTAACAGCTAAAATTGAGGACACAGTTTTTTTATTAAATCCATTTATATATATTAAAGTAGCCGATGTAATAACAATACATCCACAAACAGTGGTTTTTATGGGGTCGTAATCTTTTGCAATTAATGCCAAAACATAAAATAATATTGCAAAATTCAAACACAACATGAAAAAAGATTTCATTCCCTTTCCACCACCAATAATAGCCATTAAAATAAATAAAATAACTAACAATACTAATGATATAGCCATAGTGTTAACCTTCCTCCATCTTTCTATTTTTAATAAGAGTTACAGAGATATACATAGTTATAGGAATACTTAAAACAATTCCTATACTACCCGAAAGTGCCCTTATTATTTCTAATGAAATATTAAAAAAGATTGGGGAATTATTTTTAAGTAATATTAATATAAGAGGTATACTTCCACTAATATAAGCAAAAACAAGTGTATTTGACATAGTGCCCATAATATCTTTTCCTATTTCCATTGATGATTTCACAAGAATTTTTCTATCTATATTAGGATTTTTATCATACATCTCTTTTATTGCTGAGGATATAGAAATTGAGATATCCATTATTGCACCTAGTGAACCTATTAATAACTGAATAAAAAACATTTGTTGAATTGTTAAATTTGAGTTTGCTGGCAAATACTCTATTTCTTGATATCCAAGTCCATTACTATTAGTAAAATATAATACAATGGCAGTTATTAACATAGAAACAAAAGTAGCAGTAATTGTGCCTAAAATAGCTGAAACAGTTTTTTTGTTTATTCCACTTACTATGAATAAAGAAAAACTTACAAATAATAAACTAGCTATTAGAATAATTACTATGGAATTATACCCTCTATTCATCATCTCAATAACAATAAAGAAACTAGCAATATTTATTAATACACTTATAAGCGACCTAAATCCCTTTAATCCACCTACCAATATAATTAGCAGTGCAAATATACTAGCAAGGTATAACATATACTTATCTCTTTTAAATGATATTATCTTAGAGGATTGTATATTTTCATTATCATCTTCATAAATAGAAACAAAAATTTCATCATTAATTTTATACTCTATATCATAAGCACTTGTTGATGTAGCTTTATTTTCTAATTCTATTTTTTCACCTTTATGCTGTCCATTTTTTACAATTGCAATGATTTGTTGCTTTTTATTTTTTGTTTGTGTTACGGATGTTATTTTTGCAACTGTTTTGTCATAATATTTTTGATTTATTGATATAAAATAGAAGCTAACTATAGAAATAAGTATAACTGATATTATAGCTATTACCGTATATTTATTGTAAGTATCTTTTATAATATTTTTTCCTACCATCCATCAATACCTGCCCTTTTAATAGCCCCAAACACAATATTATTTATATCATTATCCTGTGTACTCATATTTTCAATAAGTTCCTTAACATCTTGCCTCTTTGTATTACCATTTGCCTTGCAAGAATTTTCTATAGATATTATATTATTAGAATTTATAAATTTTATAATTTGTTTTTCAGATGTATATATTAATGGTCTTATTAGATATATATCTTTTTTAGTTAAATGTGTAACTGGGGAAAAAGTGTGAATTCTTCCTTCATATAAAGTACTAAGCAAAAATGTTTCTACAACATCATCTCTATGGTGTCCTAGTGCCACCTTATTGCAGCCTAAAGCTTTAGCAGTATTATTCAAAGCCCCACGCCTCATATTTGCACAAAGAGAGCAAGGATTATTTTCTTTTCTTTCCTCAAAAACAATCTTCCCAATGTCCGTTTCTTTTATAGTATAGTTAACTCCTATTTCTTTGCAAAGATTTTCGGTATATGTAAGATCACATTCCTCCATTCCTAAAGTTAGTGTAATAGCTTCAATGGAAAAATTCTTTTGGTAATAATTCTTTATTTGATTTAAAGCAATTAGTAAAGTTATACTATCCTTACCAGATACCCCTACTGCTATTTTATCTCCTTCTTGGATCATATCATAATCATTTATAGCTTTACGCAATTGCGCTAGTATTTTTCTTTGATTTAAAAATCCTTTAATTTTAAACACCCCATAAATATTTTTTATATTACTCTACTATGAATTATAGGTGAAAAGCGTACTTATTACAACAACATGATTATCTCTCAAACGTTCTTCTAATTCAACTTAACTTTATGAAGTTAATGATATTTTATATCATTTCATAAATCGTATATTTTATCTTATTTTGAGTATACTTCATATTGAAGATAATATTTAAAATTGGAGATAATGATATGAAATGCAAAAAAATATTCAAATGCGAAATTATTGGTATATTTGTCGTAGTTGCCTTAGGATTTTTATGGCATGAACTATTTGACCTTTCAGGCAAGAATATTATTATAGGCATGATTGCCCCTGTAAATGAAAGCATATGGGAACATTGGAAATTGTGTGTATTTCCTATGCTTATTTATGCTGCTGTAGAATATCCCTTTGTAAAAGATGAATGGAACAATTTTTTATTTAGCAAATTCATAGGAATAGTTGTAGCTATTATTGTATGTTTTGGCCTTATAGCACTATGGAAACTTGCATTCCCTGATACTAGTTTTAAATCAAATATGATAGTTGATATCTCTTCTTATATTCTAGGAATTATTGTAGCTCAATTTACTAGCTATTTATTAGGATGTAATTTAAAAGAGCCAAATACTACGCTTTGGTATATAGCTATATTTTTTCTTTCTGCTTTAGTTATATTATTTATTGTATTTACTTTTAATCCACCTAAAATAGATTATTTTAGAGATAGTGTTACAGGAAAATATGGAATATAAAAATAAAGGAGTTGACTTAAGTCAACTCCTTTTAATTTTACAAATTATATATTATCACCTACTGTATAAAATTACATAGGAATAATTTTAAACTGAAAACTATAATTTCTATTGGCATATAGAGTGTATTCTGGGTGTGTTTTAGCTTGCCAGCTATCATCTCCTCCTACACCCATTTGTTTGTAATTTATTTTTAATACAGTTTTATCTGACTTTGGTAGCTTATAATTATGATCACTGTTTTCTATTTCATATTGATCATATGGCAGTGCACTAAATTCAAAATTTTCTGGAGCTTCTATCCTAATACCTTTACCATTTTCATCTTGAAGTTTTAACCATCTAATCTGTGTTTTGTTTCCACTTTCTTGCGGTCTCAAATATGGAGTAAATTGTTCTTCTACTTTTCCTTCATATATACCTATTTTAGCCGCTCTATTTCTATCCCAATAATTTTCAAAAGGACCTTTACCATACCATGTTATATTTTTAAATTTTTCTTCTAAATTAAACATCATTCCAATGGATGGTATTTCAGGAAGACCATCCGCTGGAATAAGATCTTGTTTAACATTTATAGACCCATCTGAAAGTATTGTGTATTCTATTATACATTTTGAAAAAAGTACATCTGGCAAAACAAAACTTTCTTTTACAGTTACTTTGTTTATATTGTTTTCAATATCAAAAGAGATTAATTCTTTATTTAGTCCTGCCTTTCTCCAAACGCTACATCTTTCATCTAATTTACTTCCACGATCATTGTCAGTAACAGCTCTCCAAAAATTAGGAATAGGAGATTCTTTTATATATTCATATTTTTTATTTACATATGATTTTATATCGCCATTATCTTTGTTTATAGATACAGAAAAATCTTTTCCTTCTACTGTTAACATATTTTCTGTTTCTTCGCAATATAATGCTTCTTTTACTTCTGTATTGTTTTCTATTTTAGTTATTGGAACAGGAAGAATAAATTGTTCAAAAGCTATTTCATGTCCTTTATTTGCCCATTTATAATCTTGTTTTAATTGAAAACTTACTTCTAAAATATATTCATTATCTACACTAGTTGATTTTGGAATTTCAAAATTCACTTTTATATCTTTTGAACATCCAGGTGCTATATTATATTCATCTTCACCTTGTATTAACAAATCACCATTTTTATATATTTTCCAAATAAATTTGTATTCCTGTAAATTAATAAATAAATTTTTATTTTTTATATTTATTTCACCATTTAAAATGTCTATTGCTTTAAAATCAATATTTTCATAACATTTTTTTATTTCATATATTTTAGGTGACAATGACCTATCTGCAAATATAAGTCCATTTCCACAGAAAGTTCCAGTATTTGGTGATTCTCCGAAATCTCCACCGTATGCTAGATATGTTTCACCTTCTGAATTTTTAGTATATATTGCTTGATCTATAAAATCCCATATAAATCCACCTTGTAAAATATCATATCTATCAGTTAACTCAGTATATTTATATAAATTACCGCAAGAGTTTCCCATAGCGTGGCTATATTCACACAATATGAATGGCTTTTTAGGGCTCATATTAGCATATTCTTCTACTCTCGATGGTATTGTGTACATTTGACTTTCTATATCAGATGCTGCATCTGATTTTCTAAAATGAAATACTCCTTCATAATGAATAGGTCTTGATGAATCTTTTTCATTTATAAAATTATGCATTTTTATAAAATTATCTCCACCAAAAGATTCATTTCCAAGAGACCATATAACGATTGAAGGGTGATTTTTATCTCTTTCTACCATTGAGTTACACCTATCTAATACAGCCCCAGTCCACTCAGGTTTACTTCCAGGTATTGCATCTAGCTCTTCTTCTTGTAAATATTTCCAAGAACCATGGGTTTCTAAATTGGTCTCATCTATAACATATAATCCATATTCATCACATAAATCATACCAAATAGTATTATTAGGATAATGAGAAGTTCTAACTGCATTTATATTAAATTTTTTCATTATTAAAATATCAGAAAGCATCTCCTGGTATCCTATAGCTCTACCCTTATCCGCACTAAATTCATGTCTGTTAACACCTTTAAATACTATTCGTTGCCCATTTATCTTCATTATCTTATCTTGTATTTCAAATTTTCTAAATCCTATTTTCAAGCTTTCAGTCTGAATTATATTTCGATTTTTGTCTTTTAATAATAGAACTAATTTATATAAATTCGGATGTTCAGCACTCCATTTTAATGGATTTTTTATTACTTCTTTTAGTTCTAAATTTTTATTATCTTCTCCTTGTAGTTTAAATTCTACGCTTTTACATAAAATTTCTTCATCATCCATATTATATAATTTAGCTTCCATGCTAATCTCATCTTTGCAATTATTAATATAATTATTAATATCAACTTTTATATCTAATAATCCATCTTTATATTCTTTATCTAAATCTGCTAACGCAAAATAATTGTAAATATGAACATCTGGAACTTTATAGATATATACATCTCTAAATATTCCACTCATTCTCCAAAAATCTTGGTCTTCAAGCCAACTAGCATCGCTCCATCTATACACTTCAACAGCAATCTTATTTTTTCCACTTTTTAAATAAGGAGTTATGTCAAACTCAGCAGGAGTAAAACTATCCTCACTATATCCTACAAAATCTCCGTTTACCCATAAATAAAAACAAGATTCAACTCCTTGAAAATTTATATAAGTTGGTTGTTTACCCCAATTTTCAGGCAAAATAATTTCTTTTGCATAAGACCCTACAGGATTATACTCAGTTGGTGCAAAAGGTGCTTTTACATCTTCATTCCCTTCCCAAGGATATGTCCTATTAGTGTATTGTGGATAATCATATCCTTTTAATTGCCAATGAGATGGCACTTCAATATTGTCCCATTTACTGCAATCAAAATCCTCTTGATAAAATTCATCTATCTTTTCTTTATAATTTTTAGCAAAATTAAATTTCCATTCTCCATTTAAATTAATTAAATCTTTTTTATTAAGTATGCTATGGGCTTTCGTCCTATTTATTTCATATATCTCTGGATTGTTGTTCCATTCTGGATATCCATTTTCAGGTTCTATATATCTAAATTTATCTTTCATAACATTTCCTCCTAAATTAAATAATTTTATTGATTTATCAATATATTAATATTATAATTCACTTATAACACTTATTCTATATAAACATTTTAAACATTATATAATAATATTGATATGGAGGATATATGAGAAATCTAACATTTTGCCTTATAACTGAAAAAGAAAAATCTCTACCCTTTTATTTAGCAGGAGCTGGTGTAAACTATAATCAAGATCATATGACACGGCCTAATGGTTATCCTGATTTTCAATGGATTCAATGCATCAAAGGAAAAGGTGAACTTATTTTAAAAAACAAAAGATACACATTATCACAAGGAATGGGAATGTTTCTATTTCCAAATGAAGCACATGAATATTACCCAGCTGATGAGGATTTTATTGTTTCCTTTTTTTCTTTTAACGGATATGGTGTTTTAGATTTGTTAAGCAATTTAAATATTAAAAATTCTAATATATTTAATATTTCAAACCCTGAAATTATTTTATATAAAATAAATAATATTTATAAACTAAGTATATCCTCTATTTCTTTTAAATATTTAAACATCTCAGTTTTGACCTATGAATTATTACTAGATTTATATAAATCAATATCTAATGAAAATGATTTTTCTGCTGCGTCAAAACAAGATAAGCTTGGTATTATTTTAACCTATATAGATAAAAATTATAATAAAGATATAAGTTTAGAAGATTTAGCTATATTAATAAATGTAACCCCAGAATATCTTTGTATTTTATTTAAGAACCTTCTATCAATAAGGCCTTTTGAATATATCAATAAATTTAGAATAAATAAAGCTAAAGAAATATTAGCAAAAGATAAGAATATATCAATAAATAAAGTAGCCTCTATCTGCGGATTTAGAGATACAAGCTATTTTTGCTATATATTTAAAAAATTTAACGGTATATCTCCTGGAAATTTCAAAAAAATAATATAAAAATACTTGCAAAAATAAGTAATTTAATGTAAAATTATTGTATAATAATTACTAATCTTAAAATAATTTGTTAATTTATTGTTTTTTTCTCAAACGTTCTATTGATTTTTTTGTATTATTGGTATATCTTAGTGAAGAAAGGGGGTTTATGGAAATATATGTTTAATTGTAAGTATTGTGAATTAAATCAAGAGATACAAACCAGTAAAGCCCGACTAAATATGCTTATAGAAAAAAAACATTCTAACTTACTTGACAAATCCGTTATTTATGAAAGTCAAAAATTGGATGCTCTTATTTCCAAATGTGTCTATTGTAATAGAAGTACTAAATTACTAGAAAAACATACTACTACTACTAATTTTCATTTTCATGGAGTTTTCTACTATTCTGGAGATGAACATTTGTTATTAAATATAATTCAACATATAAAGCAAAAAATTAATAAAAATGAGCTTGTATATCTTTTTATGGACCCTATATTATACATGAAAATAATAAATATATTATCAACGGATAGCAAAATTGAAAACATTAAATTTTTCAAACATAAACATCCAACAAAAGATTATTCACTATTTGATATTAAAAATACGGAACGTTGCTTGAAATATATGGAGGAAGACGCTCTTTCAAATGGATATTCTGGAGTATTTTTCATTGGACAACCTTCCTATGCAATAAAAAAATATTCTAAAAAAGACTTCCTTGAATTTGAAAATATATTAAACCAAGTATTAAAAAATAAAAAAATTTCTTTCCTTTGCATTTATGATTTAGAAGACTATTTAAATGGGCAACTTTACATTGATAATTTAGTAATGAGCGAATCTTTAGAAACTCATGACTGTCAGGTTGTTTTGTAAAAAGACGGTACAGTAAAATTTGAATTTTACTGTACCGTCCCCTGTTTATCCCTGTTTATCCTAGCACCTTTTCTTTTTTGCCTGACTTATAACCTAGATTATCTCCATAAGTTTCATCTGGTTTTAAAACGAATTTTTCTTTTACGTAATCTATTTCTTCTCCTGGTTCTACATTAAGTGGAGTTTTTATTTGGTATAAATACTCCCTTGACATATTCATAGACGCTGTAGGACATACATCTACACAAAATGCACAAAAACAGCATCTTCCATAATCTATATAAGGTCTATAGTTTTTCTTTACATCCTCTTTTCCTTCTGGAAGTTTCATTTCTATAGCATCTATTGGGCATATTCTATCGCAGCTTCCACAGCCTATACATTTATCTATATTATTTGTGTGCATTCCTCTATACCTAGGTGATACACCTTCTTGTTCAAATACATTAAGTTGTTCTTTAGGATATCTTATTGTAACTGGTTTCTTAAATATATTTTTTATTTGAGTTAATGGAGAATAAACACTTTTTTTACCTATATCCATATTATCCCTCCTACTTATCAAAATCTGGTGGACATATTGAAAGTGCCCCCATCCAAGCCGCTACATCATCTATTTTCATAGTTGGTAAATGTTTTTGAGCCCATAAAAATGCTGCTGGAAGGGACGGTCCCCGAACAGATACTCTATAAGGATTTAGTCCTCCATTTGAAACAACATAATATCCATATTCACCCTTTGATGACTCAACTTTTGCATAAGCTTCTCCTTCTGGAACCTTTAGATTAGCCATATTCCCAAGATTTAGTCTAACCTCTCCTTCTGGAATTTTTTTAATGCATTGTCTTATTAAATCTATACTTTGTTCAAATTCCATTCTAACTTGAATTGCTCTAGCTAGTGAGTCTCCCTCTGTTTGAGTTATTACTTCAAAATCTAAATATGGGTAAGCTGCATATGGGTCATCTAGCCTTACATCATAAGGGTTTCCTGAAGCTTTTAAATTAGGGCCAGATAGACCTGTCTTGGCTGCATCTTCTTTTGATATTACCCCAAGACCTTTAAGTCTTTTAACTATAATAGGATTTTCAAATAGTATTTTGTCATAGTCCGGAATTCTTTTTTCTAAATAATCTAATACTTCTGTAAGTTTTTCAAAGAATCCTTCTGGAGCATCAGCACGAACTCCTCCTGGAATATTATATATATGGTATACTCTTCCCCCTGTTAGCCATTCAAACATATCAAGAACTCTATCTCTATCTGCAGTCATGATATACATAGTTGTATAATGTCCAAGGGATGCAGACAAACCTCCCATTCCAAATAAGAATGATGTAATTCTGCTCATTTCAAGTGTAATAGTTCTTAAATATTTAGCTCTTTCTGGAATATCCACCTTCATTATCTTTTCAATTGCCATACAATATGCAACTTCATTGGGGTCTGGATCAACTACGCATATTCTTGGAACTAAAACTAGGTTTTGAACCCATTTTTTCTGCTCCATAAGTTTTTCAAATCCTCTATGAAGCTGACCTGCATTTGGTCTTACTTTTACAATTTCTGTTCCTATCATATCTAAAACATATCCAAAATTCCCATGCATTCCAGGATGATTAGGACCAAAAAACAAATCATATTCAGTTAATTCATCTTTTTCTGCTATTTTACTTAATGAATAAGAATTAAAATTCATTACTTCCCACCTCCTTGAATATTGGCACCAAAAGCTTTTATTGAATATTCTCTTGTATTAAAATCTTTTCTAAGCGGTGGAATGTCTAAAAAGTTTTCAAGAAACAATGGGGATAAATCTTTATTTCCTTCAAAATATATCCCGAAGAATTCATGAATCTCCTGTTCATAAAATTGTGCTTGTTCCCAAATTGAAACTACTGAAGCTATATTAGGTTTTTTTCTATCTATCCTTACTTTATTTAAAATATTTATTTTATCTTCATAAGAATAAGTATGATATACAACCTCAAATTCATCTTCTTCAATATAATCAACTCCACTTATAAATGCTAAATGAACAAATCCTTTTTCTTGAATATATGATAGATGATTTAATAAATTATCCTTGTCTATATTTATTTTTATTTGATTTTCTGAAATTTTTATAGGCTCTAGCCCTCTTTTTTCTAAATCAAGTATTAAATCTTTTATTTTCATTATGATTCCCCCTTTAAAACGGGTTCTGTTCTTTTTAAAACTTTATCTTGGTTGTTTTTATAATAAGAATGATTTTCTTTATATTTTTTATATGCTTTAGCCTCTCCATTTTGAATCATATCCATCAAATCTAGCATAGTTTGAAGAACTGCTTCAGGACGAGGCATACAACCAGCTATGGTTAAATCTACTGGAATATATTCTCCGATATTATTTATTGTATTGTAAGAATCCCAGTACATGCCGCCGTTTACTGTGCAAGATCCAAAGGCTACAACCCATTTAGGCTCTGGCATTTGTTCGTAAGTTCTTATTATTCTTTTTAATGTTTTAACAGATATATATCCGGTAATCAGTAAAATATCTGCTTGTCTTGGCGTTGCCATAGGTCCCATTCCAAATCTTTCTATATCCCATCTAGAGGTCATAGATGGTGGAAGCTCTACTGCTCCGCAGCCAGTACAATAATGAAGCATCCAAAGGGATCTTTTTCTGAAAAAATTAGTAACTTTTTCCCAAAGCTTTTGATCATTTTCATTTATATTATTCATAAGTCCTCCTTATATTAAGCGCATTATAGAGTATTTAAAGAACAAGTAAAAGCTGAATAACTGCAAGTCCCATAGGAATAGTCCATAAGAATTTAACAGCTTGTTCGATTTTATATCTTGGAAATAAATTATCAAATATTACAGCTACCAAATATACAAATAGTTGCTTTACTAAAAAATCTAACACATTAGCTCCGCCACCGAAAAATAAATTAACTATTAATCCCGTTTCTACAAATATTGAAACAGCATGGGTTAAAAATGCTAATCCTAAATATTTTCCAGAAAGCTCTACCATAGGTCCTGATGCTATTTCCGCTGGTGCTATCATAGCATCAAAAGGTTTTTCTCCCATCATAGCTTGTAATGCTATTTCTGCTGCTATATATCCAAGTGGCATACTCCATATATTCCATCCTAATATTCCAACTTGAGAATTTGCAATAACTAAAACTGAGGATGAATTATTCATTAAAATCATTCCAAGAACTACTGTGAAAAATGGAACTTCATATCCAAGCATCATAGTTAATGCACGGGATACCCCTATTGTTGCATTTGGATTTCCACTGGCTGCAACTGCCATAGCCATACCAAGATATCCTATTGACATTAGATACATTATAACTATCATATTATTACTAGATAAAAATGCAGTATGTCCAGCTATTGGCACATAAAGCATGGTTCCAATAAGTCCTGCTAAAGACATAATCATACCAAGGTCCATTACAAAATTGTGAGTAAATGATTTTCTAGATAAAAGCTTTATTACATCCATTATGGACTGGTAAAAAGGAGGTCCATATCTTAACTGAATTCTTGCAGCTAGCTTTCTACCTATTCCCATAAATATAAGCCCTACAAGTATTGAAGCTATAGAATATAAAAACACTCTTAATATTGTCATATCAAAATACCCCCTATAACCATAATTAAAATACCTAAAGTTAGCATAATCAAGGATGCATCTATCCTTCTATAAAATTTTCTTAGACTTTTAGATACTCTAACTAGATTGTCTCCAAAATACCCCATCCACCTTGTAAAAGAAACTTTATTTAATATAGGAATAAATATTTCTTTAAATGGTTGATAAAATCCATAGGAGAAATTAAATCTATCTGGAGTTGTTCCCCAATCCTTTGGGTCCTCTCCTGCTGTATAATTATCCTCTTGAGGGATAGTTTCTTGTTTTGCTGAAAATATATATAATAAACCCGCAACTACAACTCCAGCTACAAATATATAAAATATATAAGTTACATTTAAATCTGAATTTGAGAGAGCACTTTTCATAGTTGATAAACTTATTTCTCCTGTTTCAAACCCTAAATATGATAAAGCAGGATTTATTACTCTTAAAACTAAACCTGGTAAAACACCAATAAGCATCATAGCTCCCATTAAAATAACCATAGGAATTAACATTAAAGGTGGTGCTTCTTTTATATTTTTATATTTATCTGGAAGTTGTCCTAAAAAAACTGAAGCTAGGATTCTAAATAAATACATAAATGACCCTGCAGATGCAAATATCATGGCAATGGCAATAAATGGCATTCTGCTAGACATAAGTGATTGAATTATAAGCCATTTAGAAGGAAATCCGTTTAATGGTGGAATTCCAGCTGCTGCAATAATAGCTAAAAGATAGGTCATAAAGGTTATTGGCATTCTATAAACAAGTCCCCCTACCTTATGCATGTCTCTCTCTCCTGTTCTGTATATTGTAGCTGCCAAACTTAAAAATATAGCTGTTTTAAATACCATATGATTTACAGAATGAAATAGAGCGCCTTGAACTCCTGTTAAACTCATTGTAGATAGCCCCATCATTATATATCCAATATTAGATACTGAAGAATATGCAAATAATTTCTTCATATCTGTTTGAAATATTGCAAGAATTGTTCCTATAACTGCTGTTATCGCTCCTAATATAGCAAGAATATAAGCTGGTGCATTTATTTTCCCTATAGCTTGAAAAGGCGCATATTTTAATACAGGCATTATGAAAAGTATGAACCCATATATACCGTATTTGCTCATTATAGTAGATAAAAATGGAGTAAATTCATCTGGTGCTTCAGCATAAGCACGGCTTGGCCACATATAAAATGGAAATACTGCGGATTTTATTAAAAAAGTTATAGCAAATAAAACTAAAATTATTTTGGCCATATTATCTGTAGAAGCATTCGCTATAAGCGCCATAACTGAAGTTTCAATATTAAAGGTGGATGTTAAGCTTGCTAAGAGCAAAATACCAAATATTAATGTGGATGTTCCAATCAAAGATAAAGAGATATAAAACCTAGCTGCTTTTTCTGCGATCTTTTTACCTTGAGCAATTATGAAATACGAGGTTATTCCCATGGCTTCCCACATTATAAAAAATGTTAAAAAGTCTTTTGCAAAGAATATTCCCATGTTGGCCATAATAAGAACAAACCATATAGGTATTATTCCTTGATTATATTTATCTTTGTATCCTAGTGAAAATATAGCTATTAAAATGGTAATTAGCATGGAGAAAAATGCAAAATACCAACCTAATGGATTTACTTTAAAGCCTAAAACTACATTTTCATTAAATAATTTCATTCCTAAATCATATTCTATAAATGTATCCCATTTTCCATAAAGAAAATATAAGATATAGCTAAGATAAGCTGATATTCCTAGAAATAAAGTTAAAACTATTTTTTTATGTTTAATAAATAATAATGATATTAAGGCTCCTATTATAGGTAGAAATATTAAAATAATTAAATCCAACTCTTTCACCTCCTAAGGTAAAACTATTTTTACGTAATATTTTATAGAATCTAGTATTTCTAAAGATATATTATTTAGATAATTATCTATTAATTTAGGATATACCCCTAATAGAACAATTACTAAAACAAATATTATAGAAATAACAAACACAAGAATTCTTGGTGAAGTATCTTTATTTTCTAGTTCTTTATTTTCTAAAAATAAATAGTGAGATATTTTAAGATAATATATTCCCTCTATTATAGAAGCAATTAGTATTATAGCTGCTCCAATTAAATAGCTTCCTCTTAATTTAAACAAAGCTTCTAATATATTTATCTTTCCCACAAAGCCTAAAGTAAAAGGAATTCCCATTAAACTTAATGAAGCTAGCACAAATGCTATTCCAAGGCTTTTGTATTTTCTTCCAAGACCCTTATAACCTTTGTAAGTATTACTTCCTGTTATTTTTTCAAATTCTCCGCTTAAAATAAGTAACACTATTTTAGCTAGAAAATTAGCTATTACTAAATACAATGCTCCTTTTATAGAATTCATATCATTAATAATCAATCCATAAAATATCATTCCCATTTGAGCCATAGATGAAAAAGCTAAAATTTTCTTAAGTTTGTTTTCAGAATAAGCTGATATTTCACTTACCAAAATTGTAATAAGTGCAAAAATTGATATTATTTTTATTATATTTTCATTCACTAACGCTCCATTCCCACTTGGAGATAGCATTGTAAATATTATTCGTATCATAACATAGGAAGCTGAAGATCCAACAAGCCCGAAAAGCATTATATTTTCACTAGCATTTGTAGCCATATAAGCCTTTGGCACCCAAATATTAAAAGGAAATAATTCAAATTCCATAAACAAACCAGCAATAATTAAAATAGTTATAAAGCTTAAAGTCATGTTTGAAAGAAGATAAATATTAGATCCTATATCCGCTATATTTAAAGTTCCTAAAGTTTTGTATATTAACCCTATTCCTATTAATAAAAACGAAGAGGAAACTGACGCTAATATTAAATATTTTATAGCAGTTCCAGAAGCTAGCTTATCTTTTTTATAAGCTATTATAGCCGCTGTAGCAAATGATGATAATTCAAGAAAAATAAATAAATTAAATAAATCTCCTGTTAAAACTATCCCGTTTGAAGCTGCTAATAAAACCAAATAAATTGAATAAAATTTATTTTCTTTTTCTTTATTTACTAAACTAATAGATATTATAGCTGCTAAGTTTATTAATACTAAATATAATGCTGAGAGATTTGTTAAACTAAAATTTATTCCATAGGGTGGTGAATATCCCCCTATTATTGCGATTTTAGGCCCACTAAAACTTATTATTAAATACAATGATATTATTAAATTTGTTAGTGTTATTAAAAATGATATTAATTTTACCTTTTTATTAAATAAATTTAGAAAAGCTCCTATTAGAGGAATGACTATTAAAAATACTAAACTATTCATCTATTTCAGCCTCCTCTTCTTGATTTATAGATACTGAATTAAAATTTTTAAAATATAATAAACTTAGTCCCAAAGCAAAGGTTGTGGTTCCAAGCCCTATAACTATTGAAGTTAAAACAAGAGCTTGTGGAAGTGGGTCTACCATAGTAGATAGATTTTTAACACTTTCATTTCCAGTTAATATTGGCGTTATCCCATTTTCTATATATCCAAATGATACCAATAAAAGATTTATACCTGTTTCAATAATATTTAATGACAATAAAATTCTTATTATATTCTTTTTTGTTAAAACTCCATAAAGTCCTATGAAAATAAGAGAAGTTGAAGATAATAAAAATAAATTAGTTAAGCTCATAACCTTCCTCCTCTCCATAAAAATCAAAGAATATTCCTGATATTTCTGAAGCTACTTTAAATGCTACTAAAAAATACAGTATTGGAATAAGCCCTGCTGAAAATAAACTTCCTATTTCCCCACCAATAATAAAGTTTTCAAAGAAACTTCCTTTCAAAATAAATCCTAATATCCCAATAAGAAAAATAGATATTCCAGCTAATGCTTCTACCCTTTTAAACCATATTCTTTTAAATACATTGTTTTTTGAAAGAAAACCAAGAAGTACCGCTGTGCTTAATATAGCTCCTGCTGGGAAACCTCCACCTGGGGATAAATGTCCAAAGGCAAACATATAAAAACCCACCATAATCATAAATACCATTAAAACTGGTGACCAGTATTTTATTATAGAAGATGCAGGTTTTATGCTTGATTTTTCCTTTGGAATAACCAATGAAAAACTCAAAATTGTTACAAATAAAATTACTACCTCTAGGCTAGTGTCAAATAATCTGTAATCTGCCACAATAGATGTAACTATATTCGCAGCTGTGTCTTCTGCTTGTCCACCATACTCATAGGTGGAATTTAGGTCATTTACATTTTTATTTAAATATCTTGTTGAAACTCTATTTTCTATTTTAGTTTCATCTAATATATTTATTCCTTGTCCATCACTTATTACTACTTTATACAATGAAAATGCTAAAATTATAATAAATAATAGAGCTAAGATATTAATAAGCGTATTTTTTTCACTGTTCATAAAAGACCTCCTAACTATTCCTTTTATTTTTATATATTCTATTATAAGAAAATATAAATATTGCTGTGGTCATTCCGGAACCTATTGCAGCTTCAGTTATTGCCACATCAGGCGCTTTCATAAATAGAAATAAAGCTGAAGCAAAAAGTGAAACTAAGGAAAATATAATAATGGCTCTTAGTAGACTTTTAGTGAATAGAACCCAAATAGAGGCTAAAATCATTAGTAATGCTATTATTATTGCTACATGAAACATTATCTTTCCTCCCCGTCATGAAATTGTTTTTCATATTGGTTTTCACTTAATATGAAAGTTTCTTTTTTTCTTTTTAATGCAGATCTTGTTATAGCATGAGAAGAAATAGGTGAAGTAGATAAAAAGAATATAGCAATTAAAAATAGTTTAAATCCCCAAGAAGGATGTATAAAAATAAAACCTATTAATAAGCTAACTATTCCAAGCGTGGATGATTTAGTTCCTGCCTGAGCTTGATTTAAAACATCTGGCATTCTTAAAATTCCAAGACCTCCTAAAAATAAAAATATACCTCCTATAACTAAAAAAACATTCCCTATAATATTCATTTATAGGCCCCCTTCTAAGTATCTTGCCATTACAATAACTGCAATAAAAGATAATATTCCATATACAAGTGCAACATCTAGCATAAGAGAGTTCCCGCTTATATGGGCATATACAACAAGTAGTCCTGTAATAAGAGTAGTTATTATATCTATAGCTACCACTCTATTTTCTGTATATTTACCTAATATTAATCTTATAAAACTTAATATTATTCCCAAAACAATTAAGGCTAAAATAAAATAAATCAATTATCAAACGCCCCCTTTAGTCTCTTTTCAAAAGGCTTTATTATGTCACTAGAATCTTTTAGCTTTACTCCTTCAACCACATGGACATATATTTCATCTTCTATTAAATCCACAGATAAAG
The DNA here is from genome assembly GCA_041821285.1 of Clostridiaceae bacterium. Lineage (GTDB taxonomy): Bacteria > Bacillota > Clostridia > Clostridiales > Clostridiaceae > JAJBWD01. The sequence continues at coordinate 11,404 of JBGUER010000003.1, read as the reverse complement.
TTCCAGGAGTTAGTGTTATTGCATTGGCAAGATAAGCCCTTCCTACATTTGATTTTATAGATGTTTTAACTTTTATTATTTTCGGCAATATAGGTAGTGATGGAGTTATTACTATTTTTGCCATAATAAAATTTGCTTTTACAAGTTCGAAAATAAATCTTAAAAAAAACAAAGAGAAATTAAATAATTTCTTAAAATTAAATTTACCTTCCCAATTTGTAAAATAAGATAAAGCTAAAAGAATAAAGCTACTCAAAATTATTCCTACTACGGATTTCTCAAAGTTTAATGGAAAACTTAAAAAAGTCCATAAAACAAATAAAAGCACAAAAGAATAAATCTTATTTATCATTAATTGACCTCCAAATAAGTATTTTCATATATTATTATATCTATATATCTCAATATAACGATATAATGATTAATCATATTGTATCAATTTAAGGGACGGTTATCAAGTAAAATATCAAAATAAATATCGAACACCTAGTTATATGATCTATTGTGGATAAAATTAAAAACGGTACAGTAAATTTAAAATTTACTGTACCGTCCCCATATTATTTATTAAGCTCTATCATTAAATTCTCAAAATTCTCTTTTGCTTCTGCATCAGTATCATTTTTGTATATTAGTAATCCCTCTAAATCTGGAGGATTGAAATTTATCTTTTTAACATATTCATCCCAATTTTCAAGCTTCCATGTATCTCTATCTGAATTTCTCTCAAGCATTCTTTTGTGAGTAGTTTCTATAGCGCAGCTAACCCAAATAACACAAAGCTCTGCTCCATATTCTTTAGTTTTTAAAGCTAATGCTTCCATATAATCTTTGTCTCTTATTTCTCTGCTAAATGGAGCATTTAGTATAACATTAGAATCATAATTTATAGCTTCAAATGCAAAATCTAATACCACTTCATATTCTAAATTTCTAATATTCTTTTCAAAAAAATCAGAACTTCTATCATAAGGTTCATCAGCCACTTGAAATATTTTTTTCGAAAGTGGAATCAAGGTATCCTTATCTAAATAAACAGTTTCTTTCATTGCTTTCCCGATAGCTCTAGCCAATGTTGTTTTTCCTGATGCTGGAGGGGATGTTACCAAAATAAGTTTTCCCATTTTTTCATCTCCTTGTGTGAGTTCTTACAAAACTTCTTAATATATTATACTACAATATTATCTAAATCTCTTCCATAAATAGATACATTCTCCCAAAAAACTTCATACATGTCTTTATTCCATTTTAGAGATAAATTTATTATTCCTAAAGAATCTGCATTATACTTTCCTATTATTCTTCTATAAGATAAAAGTTCAAAAATGTTATCTCCATTATAATCCACTGGATAAAGTCCACTTACTGGAACTACATATCCTTCTAAAGGTTTTAAAAGTTTACCATTTTCATCATAAATTTCTGACAAATAATCTAATCCTTTATATTCGATATCAATAGTATACTCATTTTTTAATGTTTTATTTATAACTTGGACTTTATAGTTATCCTTATAACTTATAGTATATTTATATTCTTCATCAAACACTTCATAATCAAACAGCATATTTATTTTATTATCTAGATAGGAATATATATAATAAAAACTCATACCCCCACTTCCACCTGAAAATATACTAACAAAAATTTCATCTAAACTAATATCCTGGCTAGAAGTAAATTTTCCCAAAAACAATCTTGGATTATAACCTGCATTAGATTTTAGAGGAATTGTAGTTAATGCATACGTAAATCCATCAACTATTACTATTTTTATATTTTCTATAAAGCTACTTTCTTCCCCATAATTTTTCTCACCTATTAAATATACTGAATCAAAGATTCCATCTCCATTTACATCCCCAAATTTAAAATCTAATATCTGAGTTTTTTCATCTATAGGTAGTCTCCAAAAATTAAACGGACAAAAATACATAACATCACCTACCCTATTTATTTATATATTAATATAATATGAAAAAATAATATTAGGGTTCATAGGTATTTATACTATTATATTAATTATTTATTTTTACTATTATTTTTGAAACTTTACCTTGTCTTATATCTTTAGAATATGGTTCATTTATTAGATTTTTATTTAATTTAAATATAGTACCATCTTTATAATTTAATTCTATATTAATGATGTTAAATTCTTCATAGGTATTTATTTTTTTATTTAAACTATAAGTGACCTCTGTTTGACCTAAAAATTTAAAACTCACTTCATTTTTTTCATCAAATAGCCAATCAGGAAGAACAGGTTTGAATTGTAAAATTAATTCATTATCTACATACTTAAACGGTGTCTTTCCACACATTAAGATATTCCATATGCTCAAAAATTCAGCTGCTGCTCCACTTAACCTTGCTATAAATCCTCTTCCATTAGTATCCGGGTCGCTGTTTGCACTACTTCCTATAAATGAAGAATTTTCAAGTATACTTCTACCATAAGTGTTAGAACTTAAAAATGGCACAAATACATTTTTAAAATCCTGGAAAAACTCATCATATAGTCCCCCTTCTAGCAAACCTAGCATATACTTATATTCCATATGAAGCCATATTGTTTCATTTTCAAGCCACCCTGATGTGAAAGCTCTTATCCTTCCTATTTTCATATCTTGTTTTTCTAAACTTTCATTCACCTTATACATTTTTAGTTTATTATCATATAAATTACTAAGTTTAACTTTTTTATATATGTCTCTAATACTTTCACTATTCTCCTGAACCTTTATAGCTTTAACAAATCCTTCCAAAAACAGAGGTAATGATTTTTGTTTAAATGAATTTACTTTAACATATTTATCTTCTACTATTTCAAAAGATTCTACTTCATAATAAAAATATGTTGGATACATGTCATCATTTTCTTTATATGCTAATTGTATTTTATTATATAATTTAGTTCTATATTCATCAAATATTTCACTGGTTTTCTCTAATGATATTTTAACTTCTTCACCACTAAATCCATAAAAAACATTTTCTCTATGATTTTCTCTATGATTTGAAACTTTATCCCAATATTCGAAATCTTTATTACTATTATTAGATAATTTATACATATCTATATCTTTTTTTATGTTCATCATTAAATCAAAAACTTCTTTAGGTAGTTTTATTTCCTGATTTGAATATTTTAACATAACAGTATTTATATAGTTTAATATTCTTAAAAGTTCTAAACTATCTGCAACACAAGAACCTATTATCCCTGGAAGTCCATTTAATGCATCATCCCATCCAGGTTTACCAGCCTCCATTTCTATTCCCATTCCATATGGGTCTAAAACAGAATACTTATTAATGGCTAAAGAAATAAGTTTTTCAATTAGATTACATTTATAGATTTCCCCATAACCTTTTTTATCTCTAACAAGATTTTTGTTATTTAATCTATTTTGTATCATAATTTCTTTTTCTTCATCTTTAACTACAGAATTTATTTGACTTATTACATCACCCTTTAATTTGTATTTATTTTGTCTTTTTAAAACCTTATAACTACTATCATAATAAGTATAATCTCTATCATCAAATAAAACCTGTTTTTCTTTGTCGGGAAATATCCTAAGGTAATCTTCTACCAAATCTAAATTATATGTGAAGTGATCTGTCCAAAATCCTTCTCCATGAACAGCATCTATATAAGTTTCACAATTATCTAAAACTTTTTTTACTAATTCATCTATATCAATTTTAACTTTGAAATTATTATCTAAAATAAAACTATATAGTTTACCTAAAGTAAATGGTTTTTTAAGATATTTTATTAATTTTTCTCCATCCATTTCATTGATATCACTAATAAAATTATAGCTATTTTTATCTTTTAAATGAAATCTTAATCCATTTATAACCAAGGGATTATATCCATCTGTTTGAATTAAATTCATAAAAGTTTTAATATTGAAATCTTCTACATAAGGATTAAATGATACATCGTTTCTTCTGTTTTGATTAACATCTCTAAAATTACCATTCCCTGAAGAATAGAATTCAGATTCTGTTACAAAATAATTATAGTCTCTTTCTAAATCACCATGTTTTCTTGAATAAACATGATAAATAAGATTATTATCTTCTGATTGTATTTTAATAGGATATCCTCCCCTTAAAATATTGTCTAAATAAGTTTGCCTTGAATATTCATCAAATAAAGTAGATGATGTTTTGGTTTTTATATCTTCAGTTAAATCTCTAACTATGTTTTTAGCTTCAATATGCTTTGATTCAATAAAATCTGTATTACATATTTTATCCTTTACGTTATTTATTTTATCCAAACTTTCACTATATCCTATTAACGAATATAGTGTGATATGTTCCCCACTTTTTAACATGCATTCTTTACCAAAAAATGCTGAAGGAAGTTTATTAGAAGTTATTTGTTTAATCTTAAATAAATCTTCTATATTATTATCTGCAAAATTATTAGGAAAACTTAAACTTAAATTATTTCCAAAAATAATATCAGGATCTACTATAGGTTTCAACAAATTTTTTTCATCACTTTCTAAAAAACTTAAATAAAAATTACCTCCATTTATACCTTCTATATCTTCAGTATCTGCTGCACTCGCTCTTAATTTATAAAAAGGAATTTTATTTTCAACATTACATACAGACATCCAAGCTTTTAATGTCTGTCCTATCTCTTTAAATCCTGTATTATCTATTCCATAAGGAATTAACTCTGGCATGCCATCTAAAAATTCTATTTTTTTATCTTTTTTATCTGTATTTTCTATTGTAAGTTTTCTTACTAAAACTGAAATATTTTCTTCCGGAAGATTGTAATAAAGCACATTTGTTTTTAAACCTTTTCCTTTATTCACTTCCTCTATTTCAAGATCATTTGCACCAATTATCATTTTATTTTTACATGATTTATTAGGAAACATATCTGAAAATGGTTCATATATGTCTTCATTTATTTTTATAAAAGTTCTGAAACCAGAATAATTAACCTTTTGATAACTTCTAAATGCCGGATTAAATTCCATTATAGCTTTATCTTTATCCCGTACACCAAATGATGATATTCCTTGAGCTCTGTTAACATAAAATACCCATAATGGATTTCCTTTTAATCCTGCTATTCCAGGTAAAAAACTAGAAAAAGATTTTTTATTGTTATAATCTTCTATGACGTATCTATTCTCTTCATCTAAATAATACTCATCTTTTATTTTCATAAACTCATCTCCTATTCTAGATTAAGATGCACCAAATTTGGTGCATCTTGATTTATATATTTGTATTTTTTCTATAAACCAGCTAAAATATTCCTTTGTTTTTCAGTTAACTCTATTTCAGGTGAATTGGATAAATTAGTATTTTTATTTTCTACAATTAATACTGAACCGTCCCTACTTAAAGTATGGCTATGAAACGTACCTTTTTTTACATTATATAATTTGTGAGGTTCTAAATCCACTTTGAATATATTCTCTATTTCATCTTTTCCTTCACCGATAAATAAACTAAATTTGCCACTTAAAAGCACAAAGACCTCATCACTTTCATTATGTTTTTGAAATTTTAATATATTAGTTGGTAGTAGCTCATCACAATAATTTAAAACTGCTACTCTCCATTTATCGTAATCTATAACTGGAGAATATCCTTCTTCTTTATATTCTTTTATTTCTATTAATTCCTCATTCATTGTAATCTCCCTCAATTTATGATAATTCAACATTGATATTAATTGTATCTTTAATATCTAATTTTTCTAAAACATCTTTACCTATTACTACTTTCTCTCCTTGGTTTATAGAAATATTTTTTTCATTAACTAGAACTTTAGATATTTTATATTCCCCATAATCCTTTAAGCTTTCATTTTTATATGATACTTTAATGTTTTTTCCTTTAAATATTGATGTAACTTTTGCTTGCTTATTCTTATCAAATTGTTGTTTTAAAAGTTTAGGCTCAATTATTAAATCTCCTAATTCACCCTTTACTCCATATATTTCATTTAAAACAGTTAAAAGAAGCCAACTAGCTGACCCAGTTAAATAATTATACATGCCTCTTCCTTTTTCATTTATATACTCTGGTATTCCAGGATATATTCTTGATTTTTCAAAATCACTACAATGAGTATAAATAGAATTTATAACTTCATAGCCTTCTTTTACAAAGCCTCTTTTGTATAAAGCGTTTCCATACATTATTGCCATATGACTAAACATCGCTCCATTTTCTTTATGTCCAAATGCGAATCCAAACAATCTACCCATATCAAGTTTAACTTCATTAAAATTAGTATTTAACCTATAGCCTCCAACTTTTAAGTCTTTAAGGTATTTATCACAGGATGATACTATTTTTTTTACTTGATCATCTTCTGCTACCCCACCCATTATGGTAAATACTTGACTGGTTAATATCATTCTAGTCCCAAGGTCATTATCCCCTTCAACCTGTTTCCCATTATTATCATAATAACCATTAAACCACTCATAGCCTTCTTTATTTACTACTAATTCATTTTCCCTAATATGTTCAATTATTGACTGCCCTTTTCTACTTAAATCACAGGCTAACTCCTCAATATCAATTTCTATTTTAACTCCAGAAACGCTATTTTTAGTCTTTTCATAATATTTATTTAACAAATCTTTTTTAGCAGCTACATCCTGATAATTTATCTGTCCAGATATACTATCTAATAATATAATAATTTCTTCTGCTAAATATACAGATTCAATATTTTTAATTTGTTTTAGTTTTAATAAGATTTTTGATAAATCCAATATATTACTTCCATATAATGCAGTAAAAGCTACACTTTCACCTTTAGCGCTAGCCATGTCAAGTCCATCATTCCAATCCGCACTTTCAAGCTTTATATTGTTATGGTCTCCCACATTAAAGAATGAAGATAAATTTTCAACTAATATATGTTCTAAAATAGTTCCCGTATATTTATTTCCATTAACATCTCTTAATCTATTTCCTAAACTTCCATCAAAACTTTCATCAGTCTCTAAGCATCTAGATACTTTCCCATCTTTAAAATAATCTTGCTCCTCTAATAAAAAATCTAAATCTCCACTTTGGTCTAAATATAGCTTTGTAGTTAAAAATGGCCAAGCACCATGGTCCATCCAAACTCTTGGAATATTATTTCTATCTGCTAAAAATTCTCCTGGTTTTGACCCTATTATCGTTGCATTTGTTCCATCTATTCTAACACCAGAATAATTATTTAAAAGAAGTTCTCTAACCTGTTTGGGCTCCATAATGAGAAGTGCTAATAAATCTTGCCAAAGATCTCTCCAACCTCTTCCCCCTCTTCCATAATCATGATGAGGCAAAAATGAACAGCCGTATATTCTTCTTAAAATAGGCTGAAGCGTAACCCACTTCATCCAATTATCATAACTATTATCACCAGATTCAAAAGAAAGAGTAGATAATTTATCTCCCCAATAATTTTTGTTTTTCTCTAATTCATTGTTGAATTTATCCAAATTTAAATATTTTTCTTTTATATCTAAATCGGTTTCGAAATTTACACCAAAAGCTAAAATATAGTTTTTTTCTTCACCTTTTTTAAGATCTATATTATTAAATCTTATTGCTCCTATCGCTTCATATCCATCTGTATTTTGACCTTTTCCTTTAAATAAACTATTTTTAACTATTGCTTCTGGCCATTCAAGATTACCAGACTCACCTATATATTCTTCCATATCAGCTAAAAATCCTACTGGCGCTTCTCCATTGTCCTCTGCACCTAAAACATAATAAGTAACATTATTTTTTTTATGTCCTCTTTCATCAAATGATAATGTTGGTTTAACTAAGACTCCATATTCTGTAGTTTCTGCTCTATTCAAAAGAGAAGTCACATGTCTATGATCCCGGATATTATCTGCAGACCTAGCATATATAGGAATAGCTGCTGTAGGATTTAAACTAATGGTTTCATCACTTAAATTAGTTATAGATACTTTCATAAGCTCTACCTTATCATTTTCTACTGGGACAAAATTGATTATTTCAGACTTTAATCCTAGTTTATTATTTTTTCTTATTATTTTATGATATAAGAATCCTGCTTCAAGCTTAACCTCTTCCTCTCTGACTTCTTTCATTCTATCTTCTATTTGCCTTGGAGAATTTCCTGCTAAAGACCAAGGTGCTTTATTAGGTGTATAAACCCAAAAATTCATAGCCGACCTTGTATTATTTAAATCCAAAGAAGTAACTGGGGCAGTTAAATAATTATTTTGCCCGGTTTTAATATCTCCATGAAGTGTAGGTGTAATTGCTGACATAATTCCCGCTTCATTAGCTAATGGAAAATACAAAAAATTTGAACAATCCGGATTATCCAAGGAGAATTCTCCATTATCATTATTAAATATCCATCCTGTGTGTTTTTTTACCATAATAAAACCTCCTTATATAAATTATATTTTAACCCTTAATAACGCCGACTACAAGACTTTCCTTCACCTAATTGATTAATATTGTATATTTTAATACCATGATTATACACTAACATCACTGTGTTCATAACTTCTAAAAATATTGTTCATAGTTTACTTGTTTTTTATTTTCTTATCACTTATAATTAAGGAATTAGAGGGAGTAACTTGCCTTTTTAGGTATCAAAGTCGTCAATACGGAAAAAATTTCCCGGCTTTGATGACATTATTTGTTTAGTGAGACTCTACAATTAAGTCTATTCTTAATAGGCCTAATTGTAGAGTCTTTATTTTTACAATAAAATCTTATAAAAAAGGGGAATATTAATGGACGCACTAATTCACAATTATCTTATTTCATTTCCAACAATAGTTTTATTAATTATTACATTTGTAACGTTATACACCTTAGGTAAAGGTGCCGATATTCTTGTAGATGAAGCAGTTAGTCTATCAGTTCACTTAGGAATATCAAAAATGATTATAGGTGCAACTATAGTGTCTTTAGGAACTACCTTGCCAGAAGTTACTGTTTCCGTTTTTGCAGCTCTAAAAGGAAACCCTGGTTTAGCTCTAGGTAATGCTGTCGGGTCTATTATAGCTGATACCGGTCTTATTATAGGACTTGCTGCTATGATTGGAAAACTTCCTGTAGACCAGATGACCATAGATAGACAAGGTAAACTCCAAACTTTATCAGTAATCTTGCTTGCTGTAGTTTGTCTTCCGTTTTTTTCTGTGGGAAATAGACGAATGGGCATCATTCCTCAATGGATGGGCTTTATATTTCTTATTTTGTTAGTTTTGTACCTTTATGTATCTCTTAAATGGGCAAAAGCCTCAAAATCAGAAGATGATACAATAAAAGAAGAACAAAAACCTGTTATACTTCAAATTATATTAATGGTTTTAGGAATTACACTTATTATAATTTCTTCTAAAATATTAATACCTTCTGTAGAAATAACAGCTATTAGAATAGGAATACCTCAAAGCATTATTGCCGCTACTTTAGTTGCTTTTGGTACAAGCCTTCCTGAACTTATTACCGCTATCACTGCAGTTAGAAAAGGTCATGGCGAACTTGCCATAGGGAACATTGTAGGTGCAGATATTTTAAATGTGTTATTCGTTGTAGGAAGCGCCGCATCTTTCACAAAACAAGGTCTTGGTGTACCAATGAACTTTTATAAACTTCAAATTCCCGCTATGCTTATTATCGTTTTAGCATTTAGACATTTTTGCAAAAATAAAGGTGATGCAATAAGTAAAAAAGAAGGTATATTCCTTGCTGGAACCTATTTCGTTTATATTTTATTATGCTTTCTTTGGATATAATAATAAAACAGACTGAAGGATAAATCTCAGTCTGTTTTTATGTTATAACCTATTTAGAAGCTAGTCTCTTCTCTCCAGTTAATTCCTGAATAGGTTTTATATTTTGAGTTACCTCAAGTACACCTAAAAATTCGCGTTTTTCATTTCTAACTGCAAAATATCTTATATAAACATATTTATCTCCCATTTTAATCCAAAAATCTTCATTGTCTTTTTTTCCACTTTTTAAATCTTCTACTATTTTTTCTACTATATGAACACTAGTTGGTGGATGACAATTTTTAACCTCTCGTCCAATAATGGCCTTTGTTCTTGGAAACACTCTCTCTTTTCCTTCTGAAAAATACTTAACTATTCCATCTTTATCAACAAAAGTTACATCAAAAGGTAATGTATTAAATATAGTGCTAACTTGATCAAAGGATAATATTCCTGTATTCATTTTTATATATCCTTCTTTTAACTCGTTTTCTTCATCTATTTTATTGTTCATATCTATTGTTTCTGATTTCTTTTGAATATTTTCTGATTGCACCCATTTTGATGGTTCTACCATACAATATCCTATTTCATCGCTATCTAAATAGACCATTGTCCAATCATTCTCGTCTAAAGTATCTAATGCTAATGGAAATAAAATACTATCTTCTTTAAATATCATATCATTTATATTTTTTACCACTTCTCTTATATTATCTATTACTTTTTTGTGATTGTCTTTATTATAATTTTTAAGTAGCGTTTTTATTTGTTTTATATCCTTTCTTATTTCATCATCTACTCCCCACATAACCTTAGGAGGTGCTGTTATTTCATATTTTTCAAGTAAGGGAAATAACGCATTTTCTTTTCTAGAATAATGCTTATCTATATCCCAAAGTAAATTAAAATCTCCTATTAGATTCAATAAATTAACGTTATTATCTTCAATTTCAAACTCTTTTAAATGTATGATTATATTTTCATTTATATGATTCTCTATAGCTTTATTTTCAGCCTTAAATGTATAAACAGGATGCCCTTCACTTTCTTCTAGTTTTATCTCTCTATGAATTTCTTCTATGGAACCTTTAAATATGGAGGCATGAACATCACATAATTTTTGTATTTCTTCTACCTTCATTCCTTCCTGTATCAATGCTTGTTCCATTTCTGTTATTTCTGCAGTTGTTATATCTTTGAATTCTTTTTCAAATTTAGCTTTAACACCCTCAATATCTCCCCCTTCATGAAGCTCTCTAATTAAATTTTTCAAAATATTTTGTCTGAATTCCTTGTTATTTATTAATTCACTCATTAAAATCACTCCTCGTTTTTTTATTTAAATTCATATCCTCGTTTTTCAAATTCATTTTTTATTATATCTATATTTATGTTTTTCATCTTTGCACCTTTTGATAAAGTCATAATCCTTCCTGCAGAATTTATCATTTTAGCTTCTGTTATAGCTTCAAAATCCAATTTCTTCATTATTTCTATAAAATCATTATTTTCTTTTGCTAATTCATATATAGTCTTTGATGAATCAATAATTTTATTCATACTTTTCTTCCCTTCTTTGTATTTCTATTTCTTATCTATGAGTAAATAATATAACATTTAAC
>JBGUER010000002.1:0-55734 GCA_041821285.1 Clostridiaceae bacterium | reverse complement strand
CTTGCACTAGATGCTGCAACTTATCTGTGGGAGCAAGAAATAAATATTTTATATAGTAATTTTTATGAAGAAACTCTTAAAAATCTTAATGGCAAAGATAAATTAAATACAGTTTTAAATGTTTTTATAGATATATACCTTAATTATCCTGAAACAATGAGTTTTTTAGAGAATTTTGATAATTACATAATCAAAGAGAATATATCTCAAGAACAACTAGAAAATTATGAAAAAAGTATTATTGATACAAAATCTATAATATGTAGCGCCTTAAATGAAGGTAAAAAAGATGGTTCTATAAATAAAGATTTAAATAATGACTTATTCTACATAACTATAACTCATTCATTAATGAGTCTAAGTCAAAAACTTATTTTAAGAGGTAGCATTTTAAAAAGCGATAAACAAATAAGTGGAGATAAACAAATAAAACTTCTTATAGACATGGCTATGAATTATATAAAATAAATAAATTAATTTAAAATAATAAAATTATCAAGGGGGAAATTAAATGAAAGAAAAATTACCATTATCTAAACAAATATCTTATTCCTTAGGTCAATTAGGTTGGTCATTACTATCAGGCATTATCGGTTCTTACTTAATTTTTTACTATATACCAACAAGCAAATCTGGTATTAGCGTAGTAATTCCACAAATAAAATTTTTCGGTTTCTTAACAATAATAGGTCTTATCATGATGATAGGAAGATTCTTCGATGCAGTAACCGATCCTTGGATTGCAACTTTAAGTGATAGGTGCACATCTAAAAGTGGACGTAGAATTTCATATATGAAAAAAGCATCTATTCCTTTTGCAGTATTTACAGTTTTAGTTTTCATGAATCCTATAAAAGGTGAAAGTCCACTAAACGCTTTATTTCTTTCATTAACTTTATTACTATTTTATTTATTCTTAACTATGTATGTAACTCCATATTTTGCTTTAATGTCAGAACTTGGACATACTCCTAAAGAAAGATTAAATCTTTCAACTTTAATTTCAGTTACATGGTTTTTAGGATTTGCAATAGCTTCCCAAGCACCACTTTTATGGAATGTTTTTGTAAATCAAGGCTATAGTAAAGAAGTTTCAATGAAAATAGCTTTTAGCATACTAGCTGTTATAGGACTTATTTTCCTTCTTATACCTGTATTTACTATAGATGAAAAAAGATATTGTGAATCAACACCATCTGATGTAAAAATGTTAGATTCTATAAAAGCTACTTTTAAAAATAGAGAATTTACTGTATTTGTTTTTTCTGATTTAGTGTATTGGGTAGCTATAACAATATTCCAAAGTGCTTTAATCTATTATGTAACTATTTTGCTTGATTTACCAGAAACTATGAACGGATTTTTATTAATAGTTCTAGGTTTAGGATCATTTATATTCTATGTACCTGTTAATTTAGTAGCTAAAAAAGTTGGAAAGAAAAAACTTCTTATTTTTGCTTTTATTATGTTCGTTATAACTTATGCTTTTGGAATCTTCCTTGGAAAATTACCAATATCAGGTATGGCACAAGCTTATATATTAGTATTTTTCGCTGCAATTCCAATGGCTATCTTCGGTATACTTCCTAATGCAGTAATATCAGATATAGCAGAATATGATGCTAGAAAAACAGGAGTTAGACGTGAAGCTATGTTCTTCGGAACTAGAACCTTTATGTCTAAGATGGGTCAAATGATTTCCATGCTTGTTTTAAGTTCTCTACTTCTTATAGAGAGAAACGGCAGCAATGCAATAGGAATAAGACTTACAGCTCTTTCAGCTGCTATATTCTGTTCCATAGGTCTTATACTTCTATTATTCTACAATGAAGATAAAATCCTTAAAGGAATATCCGATGATGTTGAAGTAACTAAAACAAATAATAAAACTGTATAACAAAATAGAAATTGCATAATTACATTATATTATGCAATTTCTTTATTAAAGCGAGGTGATTCATTTGTTTGGAAATTTAAAAATAAATTTAACTTATAAATCTAATAATCAAAAGGAAAATTTAATATTTAATAAAGATATATCTAATAATGATTTAAAAGGAAATATTATTTTAGAGGAAAATCATAGGTATACAAGATTAAAAATTCTAATAACTCCTTCTTCTAAAATAGAACTAGAAGATATTTCTATTTCTCTAAATTATAAGTTCAAAGCTAATGAAAGAATTTATGCAAATGGTTATCAATCCTGGACTGATAGTCGCGAATTTTTCTTAACTGAAAAAATGAAAACTATATCCCCACTTGCCAAGCCTATAACAAATAAATATCAATTTGAAAAATATGGCGATTATACATTTAAAAATTTTTCAAAGAAATCTGGAGAATTTCACGGTTTCACTTATTCATATATAAGAGATGGTGGAGAATTTAAACTTATTGGTTCTTTATCTGAAAGACAAGGCTATACAATAATAGAAGAGTTCACAAAAGATAATTCTATTATAATAAGCAAAGATTGTAGATCACTTGAAATAGAAAAAGAATATATGGCTTTTGACCTTTTATATGTATCAGGCTCCGAAAAAGATGTTTTCGATTTGTATTTTGATTTAATGAATATAAAAAAGCCAACAACTAAGCCTATGACCGGTTGGACAAGTTGGTATAATTACTATCAGAATATAAGTCAAGATATAATACTTGAAAATTTAAATAATTTTAGTGAGCTAAATAAAAATATTGATATATTCCAAATAGATGATGGTTACCAAACAGCTGTTGGAGATTGGCTTTCCATTGATAAAGTTAAATTTCCAGAAGGCATGAAATATATAAAAGATAATATCTCTAAAAAGGGATATAAAGCTGGTATTTGGCTTGCCCCTTTTGTGTGTGAAAAAACATCCGATATTTTTAAAAACCATAAGGATTGGATTTTAAAAGATGAAAATAATGAGCTTGTTATGGCCGGAAGTAACTGGAGTGGATTTTACGCATTAGATATATACAATGAAGATGTTAGAACTTATATTAAAAATGTATTCCATATTATATTAAATGACTGGGGTTATGACCTAGTCAAACTAGATTTCTTATACGCTGTTTGTCTTATCCCAAGAAAAGATAAAACAAGAGGTCAAATAATGTGTGAATCTATGGAATTTTTAAGGGATTGTATTCAAGATAAGCTTATATTAGGTTGCGGAGTTCCACTAGGACCTTCCTTTGGCATTGTAGATTATTGCAGAATTGGCTGTGATGTTGGTCTTGACTGGGATGATAAACCATACATGAGACTTCTTCACAGAGAAAGAATTTCTACTTTAAACGCCATGGGAAATGCCATTGGACGAAGACATTTAAACGGAAGAGCTTTTTTAAATGACCCTGATGTGTTTTTGTTAAGAGATGATAATATAACTCTTTCAAAAGACCAAAAAAATACTTTGCTATTAATAAATCATATTTTTGGTAGCTTAATATTCACATCAGATAATATTAAAATGTATGACCAAGAGAAAAATAAATTATTTGACTATGTTATGGATATTAAAAATATAGAAATTGAAACTGTAGAATATTATAGAAATGGCCTTGTTGAAATAATATATACTATAGATTCTAAAAAATTCTTAGTTCTAGCAAATTTATCTAAATCTAAAATAATATATAAAAATAATTTAAGACACCTTAAAAAAATTGATTTCAATACAGAAGATAGCTCTATATACTCTGATAATAATTTTGAAATCCAACCATTCAACAGTTTAGCATTTGAGCAAATTTTATAATTTGGAGGGATAAATATGGAAAAATCTAAAATAATATTTGGAAATGAGATTCCAAATAAAGTTTATAAAAAAGCTATAAAATCAAAAAACAAACACATTAAAAAATTTGGGGATGACTCTAAAAAAGAATATAGTTTAAGTGTAGAAAAAAATAATACTATAGGACCATTTATAGGTGTTAAAAACATCGTTGAAGGAAATAATGGTTCAAGTGAAACTATAGATTCTGAAAAAGGGGTTATCATAGGTAACATCCGAATGGGATTTGGCCATTACAGAATTTCTATGGCAATAGCATCTGCTGCATATTCTATGGGGTACACACCTTATTGGTTTGATTTACCTTCTTTCACTGAAACTACTGGTGGAAAAGTAATATCTCATTTAAATTCATTGTATTCTATGGGGTCTAGATGGTCTCAAAAATATCCTTTATTTAATAAATTTTATTGGGAACCATTAAATTCAGAAGGATTTAAAAAATTATCCTATAATTCTATGGACCAAAAGGCCGCTGAAATTATGACTCCTATATACAGAGAACTTCCAAAAGATATGCCTTTTGTAGCAACACATGTATGGCCTTCCCAGGCTGCAGTTCACGCAGGACTTACTCATGTAGTTAACGCAATTCCCGACAACTGGCCTATGGCTCTTCATCTTTCAGAAGGTGCTATTCATACTGTTCAAACTCCTTCATCATATTTTGGATACAAAACTTTAAAAGGAATGGATGGTAAAAAAATATTAAATCCCATACCTGACGAAGATATATACGAAGTTGGACATTATATAGACCACGAACTAGTATCAAATTTAGACCAAGACTGCGAAAAAAGATTAGAAAGAATAAATTCTAAAAAAGCTAAGAGAATCTTATTAACCGTAGGCGGTGCTGGCGCTCAAGAAGAAATATTTGTTGAACTAATAAAGAAAATAATGCCACTTGTGGAAGATAATAAAGCTGTTTTATACATTAACGTTGGAGATCATACAGCTGTATGGGATAAACTATGTGAGCATATTCCATCTTTATCCTCTAAGTCAGAAAAATATTTCGATGATTGGAATAAAACTTGTGATTTTGCAAACAAAGCTTTAACTAATGATATATCTGGAATTCATGCATTCTGCAATAAAGATATATTTGAAGCTGTTTATTCTACTAATCTTCTTATGAGATCTTCTGACATTTTAATAACAAAACCTAGTGAACTATCCTTTTATCCTGTTCCTAAGCTTTTAATTAAAAGAGTTGGTGGACATGAGGCTTGGGGAGCTGTAAGAGCTGCTGAAGTTGGGGATGGAACTGTAGAGTGTGAAACAACAGAAAGATCACTACAGATGCTAGATTTAATGCTAAGTAGTGATAAAATTCTTACTATGATGGTAAACAAAATAATAGACGCAAATAAAATAGGAATATATAACGGAGCTTATAAAGCTGTAGAGCTTGCAGTTAAAGGCCGAGAATAAGGGGGTATACCCCCTTATTTTTTTATCTTTCCATGTAACATTTACTATACTCTCATAATATAATAATATTTGAAGAGATATATGGAGGATTATATGAAAAGAGATTGCGAAAATTCCGATTATCTAACTACTAACCAAGGTACTCCCATTAGTGATAATCAAAATTCATTAACTGTAGGAGAAAGAGGCCCTGTTCTAATGCAAGATGTAAATTTACTAGAAAAACTTGCCCATTTTGACAGGGAAAGAATACCTGAAAGAGTAGTTCATGCAAAAGGTGCTGGTGCTCATGGATATTTTGAAGTTTATGAGTCTATGAAAAAATATACCAAAGCAAAATTTCTTTCAGAGGCCAAAAAAAAATGTCCTGTTTTCGTAAGATTTTCAACAGTTATTGGTTCAAAAGGTTCTGCAGATACTGCAAGAGACCCTAGAGGTTTTGCTGTAAAATTTTACACAGAAGATGGGAATTATGATTTAGTTGGTAATAATATACCTGTTTTTTTTATAAGGGATGCAATGAAATTTCCTGATTTAATACATGCTTTTAAACCTTCACCTGATAAAAACATACAAAGTTCAGAGAGAATATGGGATTTTTTAAGCAACACTCCTGAATCAACTCATATGGTTACTTGGCTATTTTCCGATAGAGGAACCATTAAAAGTTTTAGAACAATGGAAGGTTTTGGTGTGAACACTTACGTGTGGGTAAATGAAAAAGGAAAAAGGATTTTTGTAAAATATCACTGGAAACCAGTATTAGGTGTTAAATCACTTACAAGACAAGAAGCAGAAATCTTAGCTGGTGTGGACCCTGATATTGCAACAAGAGATTTATATGACACTCTATCTAAGGGAAAGGTTGTAGAATTTGAACTATATGTTCAATTTATGAATATAGAAGATCAATTAAATTATAGTTTTGATCCTTTAGATGCTACCAAAACTTGGGATGAGGAAGTCTTTCCTTTAAAAAAGGTTGGTAAATTAACTCTAAATAAAGCTCCAAAAAATTTCTTTGCAGAAGTTGAACAAGTAGCGTTCTGTCCATCTATTTTAATTCCTGGAATTGAATTATCAAACGACAAATTACTTCAAGGAAGAGTTTTCTCATACTCCGATACTCAAAGGTATCGATTAGGCACTAATTTTTCTGAACTTCCAATAAACAAACCATTAGTTAAAGTAACAAATAATAATCAAGCTGGAACTATGGATTTTTATTCAAATCAAGGTACAGTAAACTATGAACCTAATTCATTAAACAATGGTCTTCCAAAAGAAGCTCCTAAGTCACCTTCTTGTCCAGTATATGTAGAAGGAGAAATAACAAGAAAAAAAATAAATAAAACTGATAATTTTTCTCAAGCAGGTGATAGATATAATAATCTTTCAAAAGTAGATCAAGATCATTTAGTTGATAATATAGTTTGTGATTTATGGTCAGTAAAAAAAGAAATTCAAATAAAAGCTATAAAAAATTTATATAAGGCTTCAAAAGAATTTGGAGAAAGAATAGCTAAAAAACTTAATATTTCTTTAGCATATATAAAATAATTATAGCGCAAAATAGGAAGAGTTAAACGCTCTTTCTATTTAAATTTATCCAAATATAGCATATAATTATACCATTATAAAGAACAAAGGAGAAAACAAATATGTATTTAAGATTATTAGTTATAGCTATTTTCCCTGGAATAGCACTAGCACTTTCTTTCTATTTAACAGATAGATTTGACCGAGAACCTATTGTTTTATTATTTAAAACCTTCGTATTTGGATCACTTTCAGTTGTTCTAGCTGCTATAATAGAATATATTTTGTCATTTATAAACCCTTTTTCTGGAGTTTTCAGAATTGCTTTTACAGCATTTATTATAGCTGGATTAACAGAAGAATATGTAAAAAGAAGAGTAGTAATAAAACTCGCTTTTTATAATAAAGCTTTTAATGAAAAACTAGATGGAATAATCTATGCTGTTTTTGCGTCACTTGGATTTGCTACCGCAGAAAATATAATATATGTGGTATTTAGATTTTCCTCAAGCCCTTACATAGGTATTCAAAGAGGCATGTTATCTGTGCCTGCACACATGCTTTTTGCAGTAACCATGGGATATTATCTATCTCTATCTAAATTTTGCACTGACCCTAAATTAGCCAAAGTTTTTTATAGAAAGTCATTGACAGCACCCTTATTATTACACGGTATATTTGATTTTCTGTTAATGCTAGACCAAAATATTATGCTATTAATATTTTTCCCTTTTGTAATATATTTATGGATTATTAATCTTAAAAAACTAAATATATATTATAGAAATTCCAAAGAAATTTTTAGGAAACGATAAATTTATCTATAAGTTTCCTTGCAACACTTATTTTTGCTGGGAGCTTAGGAAATTTATCTTTAGAATACCAATTTGCCTCGCCTATTTCAACTCCATCTACTTTTATATCTCCAGACTGATATTTCGCTTGAAAAGCTAACATTAAAGATCCTGCTACAGGCCACGGCTGGCTAGTAACATATTCTATATCCTTTATTTTTATTCCAACTTCCTCATATACTTCTCTTTTTACACATTCCTCAAGAGTTTCGCCTACTTCGACATAGCCTGCTATAAGACTAAATAATCCTTCTTCAAAATTATTATTGTGAGCTAATAATAGTTTATCTTGTTTTGTAACAGCTACTATAATAGCTGGTGATATTCTAGGATAATGAATTAATCCACATTTTGTACAAATTTTTGCCCTTTCTTCTTGGCTATTTATTAATTCAGTTCCACATCTTGTGCAAAATTTGTATTGATTTTCAAACTCTAGTAATTGATATGCCCTTCCAATAAAATAAAACATATCCTCCCCTAAAAATAAACCTAAAGTCTTTAAATCTACAAATATATAGTCTTCACTTAAATCTATGTCTTCATATATCTCTAAAACAAAACATTTATTTCCATTTAATTCACCAATATCTATTTTAGAATCTACTTTAATATTTAAATTTATTATCTCATCAAAACTAGTAAGCATATATTTACCCAATTGTTTTTTTATTATAATTCTTTTCTTATAAAATACTATACAAATATTATTGCTTTTCATTTTTACTCCCCCATTAAAATTTTTTAATATAATTAACTAAAAAAAACTGTTGACATAGTCAACAGTTTGTTTTAATGATTGTCCATATATAATCAGATTATCTGATATTTATGAATTATAATACAACCACGTTAGAAGCTTGTGGTCCTTTTGCTCCTTCAGTTACTTCGAACTGAACTTTTTGTCCTTCTTCTAATGATTTGAATCCGTCTCCTGAAACAGCTGAAAAATGAACGAAAACGTCATCTTCACCCTCTACTGATAAAAATCCAAAACCCTTTTGGCTGTTAAACCATTTAACTGTACCTGTTTTCATAAAAAACCTCCAAAAACTTATATTGATAAAATATTTTCCTATCTGACACATAATAACATATCATTTTCACTTTGTCAAATATTTTTTTATTTATATATATCTATTAATAGTCCAGCTATTTCGTCTACTTTATTAGCTATATTAATATTCCCTTTTTCATGTTCCAAAAGACTTTTAGTAAGCTCTTCTAATTTGCTATCTACCACTTCTACTGTAACATAATATTGAGACTGCCAAAACGAAGTGTTTTTTTTCACATTATACATATAGTTAAGCACATGCTTTAAATATTCTTTTACCATGTTTTTATATTCACTAACATCTATCATGCTTTTAGTGGAAGACAATACTTTTCCCTTTTTCTTTATTCCTTGAAAAGCCTCATTCATCTGATCTTCAAAGCTTTTATCTCTTTGCGAATTAAAATTTTCAGAAAATTCACTTTTAGTTGAAACTTTCTTTTTACCATTCACCTTTATGCTATTATTAGAAGCTCTTTTAATCTCCATAATATCCACCTATTTTTTATTTTTTTTATATCCTTTATTTATATAGTAACTAGATTTAATGGTAAATAATCTGAAAATTTACCTTCATAAACAAGCTTGGCCCTTTCTATTTTATAAAAATCATAAGGTGTTAATAGAGCAGCTTCCTTATCAAAATTCACAACCTTAGAATCTGAAAGAACTGTTCCTACAAATTCAGTACAATAGAATTTATTCTCTCTTTTAAGTTTTATTCCAAATTTTATAGCAACCAATCCTAAAAAATTGTATTTATATTTATCCTTGTGCTTACAAAATTTATTTATTTCTTTTTTTATTTCTTTATATTCTAAATCACTTATTTCTATTTTATAAACTCTACAAGTAGTCTGCTTAAAAATTTTATATACACCTTCATTTTTAGCTTCCTTAACAAATCCACCATTCATAGGATTTCTCGGGGTTCTCCTCCCAAAACTATATATAGATTCTAATTTTTCATCAAAGCCTATAGATACATGATTATAAGGAGCTCTAGTATAAAATTTTATTGTCCTTGAAAGTAAAGACCCTGTTTGTGTTGTCACAATATATAGGTCGTACATAAAATCACCTCATGTTCAATTATATAATATATTTTTATATTATACTACTAAATCTTTGAGCTGCTTGTTTTATATCTTCCTTTCCCAAAATAGCTGACACTACAGCTACTCCATCAACTCTTGTAGTTACAATTTTATTAATATTATCTTCATTTATCCCTCCTATTGCTACCACAGGTATTTTAACGCTGTTTTTTATAATTTTTAGTGTCTCTATACTAACAGGGCGGGTATCTCCTTTTGTGTTTGTTAGAAACATAGCTCCAACTCCAATATAATCTGCTCCATCTTTCTCTGCCTTTATAGCTTCAAGTAAATTAGCACAAGACACTCCGATAATTTTATCTTTTCCAAATATCTTTCGAGCTTCTTTGCAAGGAATATCCTTTTGTCCTAAGTGGACACCTGAGGCATCACAAAGCATAGCTATATCTAGTCTATCATTTATTATAAGGGGTACACTGTACTTATCTGCTAATTCTTTTAGCTCTTTTGATTGTTTATAAAAATCAAGGGAATATAAATCTTTCTCTCTTAATTGAATAATAGTTACTCCCCCTAAAATTGCCTGCTTAATAGATTCTAAAAAATCTCCACCTTTTAAAATCTTTTTATCTGTAACTAAATATAAAGAATAATCTATTTTATCTTTCATATATCTTGCCCCTTTTTTTAATATCATCTATTTTAAAATTGTATATAGCATCAAATATATTTTTTTTAAATGTTCCTATTCCATCATCATCTTTAAGTCTCTCTTGCGCTATTTCTCCTGCTAAATCCATGGACAAACTTCCTAATAGGACAGCATATTTATAATCTTTTGCTAAACTCAAATAGCAGGCGATTAAAGAAGTTGTCATGCAACCTGTACCTGTTACCTTTTTCAATAAGTTTGTTCCATTATCTATTACCATAATCCCATTTTTACATCCTATATAATCGAGCTTTCCAGAAATACAAACTATATTTTTATATTTATCTACAAAATTTCTAGCTACAAATTCTTGATCTATCTCTTTGTCTAAAGAATCTACGCCTTTAGATGAAGTTTCCATATTTAAAATAGTTTTAATTTCCGAAAGATTTCCACGAACCACAGCAAAATCTATTTCATTCATTAATCGAACCACACTTCGTTGCCTAAATAAAGTAGCATTAACTCCCACAGGGTCTAAAACTATTGGTACACCTATTTTATTAGCATACTTACCAGCTATTATCATAGACTCTAAGCTTATTTCATTTAATGTACCTGTATTAATAACTAAAGATGATGCTATGTCCACTATTTCGCAAACTTCTTCTTTAGAATCCGCCATAATAGGTGATCCACCAATAGCTAAAACAGCATTCGCACAATCATTTGCTGTTACATAATTAGTTATATGATGCACTAATGGGTTTTCGACTTTAACTCTATTAATAATAGAGTTTAGTTCTTCATAATAATCCAACTTTTTTTATACCTCCTAACCAAATAATATATAATTCCTGTTATTATCATACTTGGGAATGTAGCTCCAAAAATTAAATCTAATTTGATGAACATATAATAGATTATTATCCCCATTATCCACACTATTACAGCATCTATATTTACTATTAAATCTTTTTTTATTTCAGTAGTTTTAAGTACAAAATAATCTAATATAACTATAGCAAATAATGGTGAAAATAAAGACCCTATAGCGTATAAAAAGTATTCGTAATTTTCCAAAGGAAATATAATAGAAATAATAGTACCTATAATAGTTATTATAATAGCTATATTTTTTTCTTTTCCCTTTGGTCTTATGTTTAAAAAACTAACTGCTGCAGAATATGCATCCAAAAATGTAGTTGTTATAGTAGATAATAAAACTATAAAAAATGCAAATATTCCAAGATTATAAGCTAGCATCATATAAGTTGGGTCTGTATTTTGTGATATTAAAGCTGCTCCAAGTCCAATTATAAACATCCAAGAACTTCCTATAAAATATCCTAAAAAGCTACCATAAAATCCTTCTTTCTCTCCCTTTGAAAATCTTGTATAATCAGATATTAGCGGAAGCCAAGATAATGGCATAACTACAGATAATTCTAAAGCACTACCAAAAGACATTGTTCCTTCCCCTCTTAAACTTAAAATATCAGGATTCTTAAATATTATATACGCCAATATCAAAGTTAGGAAAAACAATAATACTACTGCTAATTGATTTATTCTTTTGAATCCTTTAAATCCATAGGATAACCATATACAAATAAGTATACCTACTACAACACACCATAATGTAGTATTATTTATCTTCCAAAGTGAAGTACTTATTGCATTTAAAGATGATGAAGCTGCCCTTATCATTATGGCAGTCCAACCTAATAATTGAAGTATATTTAAAACAGAGAAAAAATATGTTCCATATAAACCAAAACTCATCCTTGTAGAAGTAATAGCTGGTATTTTTTCTCTAAAACCTATGACTCCACCTAAAGATAAGATATAGGTTCCAATAAAATGTCCTAATAAAATAGCTATTATCCCTATTTTCATTCCAAGTGGAGAAATAAAACCTCCAGTTATAATTTCTGCTATAGATATAGCTGCACCAAACCATAAAAAACTAAGATTGAAGAAACTTAATTTGTTTTCATTATTCATAATTTAAACCCGCCCTTTTATATAATCTATAGAAATGATTTGTAGGTCCTACTCCATGTCCTATATTCAAAGAGTATTCTATAGCTTCTGTTACATATTCTTTAGCCAATCTTATACTATCAGGCTTATTATTATCTAAAGCTAAATTTGAAGCTATAGATGAGGATAAAGTGCATCCTGTTCCATGTGTATTTTTTGTTTTTACCCTTTGTTTTTCATAACATTCAACTTCTTCTCCATTATAAAAGACATCTACTGCCCTATCTTTTAAATGTCCACCTTTTACCAAAACAGATTTTGCTCCTAATTCCTTTATCCTTTTAGCTGCATATATCATATCTTCTAAATTTTTAATTTCTATTTTTTCCTTATATGCTTCCTCAATAATAGCTTCCGCCTCTGGAATATTAGGGGTTAAAACATCTGCAAGGGGAATAAGTTTTTTTATTAAAATCGCCTTAGACTCTTCCTTTAAAAGGGAAAATCCACTTTTAGAAATCATAACTGGATCAATAACCAAATTAGCTGGTTTATAAAGTTTCATTTTTTCATTTATAATATTTATTGATTCTATGTTTGAAACCATACCAATTTTAACTGCATCCACTTTTATATCTTGAAATATAGCATCTATTTGTTTTCCTATTATATCAGCCCTGATATCTTGGGCATCAAAAACCCCTAAAGTATTTTGAGCAGTTACTGATGTAATAACACTCATTCCATATACACCATGAGCACCAAAAGTTTTTAAATCTGCCTGAATACCTGCTCCTCCACAAGAATCAGAACCTGCTATTGTAAGAACGTTTTTCATTTATCTCCCCTCCTTGTTGTTTCTATTTAATATATTTAGTCTATATAATATGCTAAGTATCACATATGCTATAATACTTCCACCTATTGTACTTAAACTAAAAGGAATAATCATAAAAAATAATGAAGCTTCTTTCCCCATAAGATAAGTAGCTATAGGATAAGCTACAAGTGCACCTAATATACCAGTTCCTATAATTTCACCTACCACAGCCATTATATTTTTTTTAGTATATTTGTATAAAACTCCTGCAAGTAGTGCGCCTATCATGCTCCCTGGAAATGCTAATATAGAACCTGTCCCTAAAATATTTCTAAGTAGCGATATGCAAAATGCAATCATAACACCATAAACCGGTCCTAAAATAACAGCAGCTATTACATTTATTAAATGTTGGATTGGGAAACATTTAGAAACACCTACAGGAATATAAATTATACTGCCAGTTAACACACCTAGCGCTACAAGAAGTGATGAATAAGTTAATTTCTTAGTTTTCATTTTATTCTCCTCTCTTTTAGGGTTATAAATCGTGGATTTTTAGACAAAAAAGACACAAACCCGTAGATTTGTGTCTAATATAAATCACCTTAAACAACTACCTACGCTGGCATTATCCAGATCAGGTTAAGGGTCTAAGAATCCACATTCTTACTCTCAGCTGGTACACCAGCTCCCCTGTGTAAATATTATTTTTACTTTTCAAGTATAACATACATAAATAGAAAAATATAGATTAATCTATACAATTTTGGTTGTCCATGCTTCTAAATTCCAAACATCAGAAACTAAGTCTTCATAAAATTCTTTTTCATGACATATCAAAAGTATACTTCCTTTATATTCTTTAAGCGCTCTTTTTAATTCTTCTTTGGCTTCTACATCTAGATGGTTAGTAGGCTCATCTAAAATGAGTATGTTGCTTTCTCGATTCAATAATTTACAAAGCCTTACCTTTGCTTGTTCTCCACCGCTTAATACCATCATTTTACTTTCAATATGTTCTGTAGTAAGTCCACATCTAGCAAGTGCTGCTCGAACCTCATACTGAGTAAGTGAAGGAAACTCTTTCCACATTTCTTCTATACAATTATTATAATTAGCTTCTTTTATCTCCTGCTGAAAGTATCCTATTTCCAAATAATCTCCAAGTTCAACTTCTCCAGATATAGATGGTATTTCTCCTAAAAGACTTCTTAAAAGCGTAGTTTTACCAAGTCCATTAGCTCCTATTAAAGCTATCTTTTGACCTCTTTCCATTTTTAAATCTAATGGTTTAGATAAAGCTGTTTCATACCCTATTATTAAATCTTTAGTTTCAAATATCA
Organism: Clostridiaceae bacterium; assembly: GCA_041821285.1. Classification (GTDB taxonomy): domain Bacteria; phylum Bacillota; class Clostridia; order Clostridiales; family Clostridiaceae; genus JAJBWD01. The sequence continues at coordinate 41,194 of JBGUER010000002.1, read as the reverse complement.
ATTTATCAGAAGTTCTTCCATATTTAAAATTAAATATAGGCTTTGGTTTATCCTTTGAAAGTTCTATCACTTCCATTTTATCAAGTTTCTTTTGTCTTGACATGGCCATATTCCTTGTAGAAACCCTAGCCTTATTCCTATTTACAAAATCCTCAAGTTGAGCTATTTCTTGTTGCTGTTTTTTATAAGCTGCTTCTAATTGCATTTTCTTAGCTTCATGAACTTTTATAAATTCATCATAATCACCGGTATATCTATTTAGCTCTTTATTTTCCATATGATATATCAAATTTATTACAGAATTTAAAAATGGAATATCATGCGATATTAAAATAAATGCATTTTCATAATTTAAAAGATATCTTTTAAGCCATTCTATATGATTTTCATCTAAATAATTAGTAGGCTCATCTAAAAGAAGGATATCTGGCTTTTCAAGAAGCAATTTAGCTAGAAGGACCTTTGTCCTTTGTCCTCCACTTAAATCCTCTACAGACTTTTCTAGTCCTATAGCTGACAATCCTAATCCATTAGCTATTTCAGCTATTTTTGTGTCTATTGCATAAAAATCATTATGATCTAAAATGTCTTGAATAGTTCCCATATCTTCTAATAGTTTTTCTAATTCTTTTTCTGAAGCTTCCGCCATTTTATTACATATTTCATTATTTTCTTGTTCTAAATCAAATAAATATTGATACGCAGTTTTTAAGGCATCCTTTATAGTCATTCCTTTTTCAAGAACTGAATGTTGGTCTAAATACCCAACTCTAACTCTTTTAGACCATTCAACAGTTCCTTCATCTGGTTCTAATTTATTTGTTATTATATTCATAAAGGTAGATTTACCTTCACCATTTGCTCCAATAAGCCCTATATGATCACCTTTTAATAATCTAAAAGATACATTTTCAAATATAGCTCTACCACCAAAACCATGGCTTAAATTTTTAACTGTAAGTATACTCATAAAATTTTCTCCTATTTTCCCTAATTTTTATTTACAATAGTCATTATATATTATGTCTATCTATTTTAAAAGAAAAAGTACAAGCTTCACTTATCAAAGCCTGTACTTTCATATTTATATTCTATACACTCTCAAATTCTTCTACTATTTCCTTTGAAGGTTCTTTAGTTACTAAGCTAAATATTACTATAGCTATTATTGAGAAAATAAACCCAGGTACTATTTCATACAAATCAAATATTCCTCCAGTTAAGTTTTTCCATATAACAACAGTAACTCCTCCTGTAAGCATTCCTGCTAAAGCTCCTGTTTTATTCATCCGCTTCCAAAATAGCGATAAAATAACAGCAGGTCCAAAGGTAGCTCCAAATCCAGCCCAGGCATAAGCTACAAGATCTAATACAGAATTATTTGCATCTAGCGCTAAAATATACGCTACTACAGCTACGCCCATAACCGCTATACGACTAACCCATATAAGTTCTTTTTCACTTGCTTTTTTTCTAAATAAAACTTTATAAAAATCTTCTGTTATAGATGATGCTGTAACCAAAAGTTGTGAGTCCGCTGTGCTCATTATCGCCGCTAATATAGCTGCCAATATAAATCCAGCTATTACTGGGTGAAATAAATCTTTTGTCATTAAAATAAATACTTTTTCAGAGTCATTTCCTACCAACGCATCAGTTAAATAAACTTTACCAATAAGTCCTATAATAACTGCAGCTGTCAATGATATAATAACCCATATAATTGCAATAATTCTTGCTTTTTTAACTTCATCTTTATCTTTTATGCCCATAAATCTTGCCAAAATATGTGGTTGTCCAAAATATCCCAATCCCCAAGCTAAAAGAGAGATTATAGATATAACAGAAATTGAAGTTCCATCTAACCCTTTAAAAGCATTTAAAAAATTAGGATCAACACTATTTATAAGTTTTGATGTAGTAGCTACACCACCAAGTTTAAATATAGAAACTATTGGAACTATGATTAGAGCTATAAACATCATGGCTCCTTGAAAAAAATCAGTCCAACATACTGCCATAAATCCACCTAAAAATGTATAAGACACTATAACTATAGCACCTATTGTTAGTGCTGTTAAATAAGATATTCCAAAAATAGTACTAAATAATTTAGCACCAGCTACAAATCCTGAAGCAGTGTAAAACAAAAAGAATACTAAAATAAATAAAGCAGCGATTATCCTTAATACATTAGAATTATCTCTAAATCTATTTGAAAAATAATCTGGAAGAGTTAGAGAATCTCCTGCAATCTCTGTATAACTTCTTAGTTTTTTAGCTATTATCTTCCAATTTAAATAGGTACCAATTGCAAGTCCTATAGCAATCCATATAGATTCTAACCCTGATAGATATGCGTAACCTGGCAATCCCATCAAAAGCCATCCACTCATATCAGATGCCTGTGCGCTTAGTGCTGTTACCCATCCACCAAGACCTCTGCCACCTAAAATGTAATCAGACAAGTTTCTAGTTCTAAAATAGAAAAATAGTCCAATTCCTAACATTACAGCTAAATAGATAGCAAACATTATTATTGTTGTTGCGTTTGAATTAATCATATTTACCCCCTTATTTTTATAAGCTATACAATCCCCAATAACCATAAAGCCCAATTATTCATAGTTTAAAAGCATAATTTTGCATATTATTTCATTTATATTAATAATTATAAGTTATTTTTTATTATATCATAAATACTAAATACTAATCTATAAAAATGCAATAAAATACAGATAAGTACCATATAGAATAAAAATCTACTCTATATGGTACTTTAATTTTGTTTAAATATATCTAAGGGTTCTAATTCAGCCCAAGCTAATACTAATTTTAATTGTAGTAATACTTTTTATTTAGATTCTACATCCTTTATATCATCTTTAGATAACATCTTACTTCTTGATATAAGCTTATTACAATTATTACAAAAATAACTCACAGAACCGCAAGCAGATATTCTTTCTAATTCTTTTTTACAATCTGGGCAATAAAATTTTTCTTCCATATTTTTCACCTTCTATTTTTATATTTATTATTTTGTATTATAACATTAATATATAACTTAACAAAGCTCTAATATTGCAAGCAAACTTCCTCTTTTGCCAAGGCTTCCTCTATGGGAAAATAAAACTTCTTTGTTGCACATTGTACAAACATCTGTTGTTTTTATATTTTCTTCTAAAACTCCAACATTCATCAAAATTTTCTTATTAACTTGCCATAAATCTATATGATATTTTTCACCAACTGGTCTAATACATTCACTGATAGATGGTGTCATCTGTTCAAATTCTTCTTTTACATCTACTCCTACTTCAAAACAACAAGGTCCTATAGATGGGCCTATCCCAACTAATATATCCTGTGGTCTACTTCCATAGTTTTCTTTAAATACGCTAATCATATTCTCACCAATTTTATTAACTGTACCTTTCCAACCAGAATGAGCAAGACCTATTATTTTAAGTTTTGGATCTATAAAAAATAATGGTACACAATCTGCGTGTATTGTAGCTAATGCTATATTTTTGATATTTGTAATAAGGCCATCTATATCATCATAATCTCTTGGTGTTAAAATCCCCTTTCCTTTATCTTTTTCTGAAACTATCCTTATATTTGCACTATGAGTTTGATGGGTTAAAACTATATCTTCTAATTTAATATCTAAAGCATTTGAAAATCTTTTATAATTCTCTAAAACATCTTCTTCCTTATCTCCTTGATTAAAACTTAAATTCATAGACTTATACATTCCAGTACTAACTCCACCTAATCTGGTACTAAATCCATGTTTAACTAAATTTAAATTATCAAAATCTGGGAAACTAAAATAAAGTACATCTCCCTTTTTATTAAGCTTTAAAGTTTTACTTGTTATGTCCAATATATTACCACCTTTATGTTTGCTCTATATTATAATGTTTTCTTTCAAACAATTATATAAATTATCTATTTCAGAACTTAACAAAATCACAGTTTTATCTTCTTCTTTTAAATATACTTTAACTTTATTTTTCTCTAATTTTATATCTTTTATGTCTCTTAATTCTATAAGATTTTCTCTGTATAATATGTAACTTCTACCTAAAATCACTTCATTATTTACTATATTGAATTTTATAAACAAAGCAAGAACTGCCATAAATAGAATTAATCCTTTATCCTGTAAAATTATAAAATTATCTAAAAAAACAATTTCATAACTCATTGTACTATACACAAAAATTAAAACAATTGAAATAAATATTTTTACAGTATTTATATTTTTTATTATAGAAAAATTTATAATTTGAAACATTTGATCTTTTTTTAAAAGATATTTTGTATAATAGTTATCCACATTTATTGAAAAATAAATACTTATTAATACTTCAAAAGCAATAAAAATAAATTTATATAACAAATTAATATCTTGAAGAATAATAAATATTACCGGTGGAGATAGAAGTAAAATAAATGTTAATAAAAGCCAACAATAAACTTTGTTTTTTTTGATTATTTTTATGATTTTCATTATAATACCCCCCTACTCTTATTAAATACATTTTACCACATTGTATACTAATATCCTAATATATTCATACAAGAAAAAAGGTAAATTTAAAGTTTACTTAACTTTAAATTTACCTTTTTTCTATAAAAATTAGTAGCCCAACACAAGGATTACCTTTATCATGCTGAGCTTTATAAAATCTATTTTATTGAACCAACCATACCTTCAACAAAGTATTTTTGCATTAAGAAGAATACTATGAGTGTAGGCAATGTTGCTATAATAATCAATACCATAATTGCACCATAATTCGGTTGATAAGCCGATGCTACGTATGATATTAATAATGGTAGTGTCTGTTGTTCATTTGTTTGTATTGCAATTAATGGCCATAAATAATTATTCCATGAAGCCATAAATGTTATAATCCCAGCTGCTGCATATGTAGCCTTCATACTAGGTACAAATATTCTAAAAAATATTCTTACTTCTCCCAAACCATCAACTCTAGCTGCTTCAATTAATTCCTTTGGAAAAGATTTAGTGTTTTGCCTAAAGAAAAATATCAAAAATGCAGTTACCAAGGTTGGTAACATAACCCCTGCATACGTATCTAATAATCCAATCTGACTCATCATTCTAAATAATGGTATCATAACAGCTGCAAAAGGGATCATCATAGATAACATAATTATATTAAATACTTTATCTAAAAATTTTGTTTTAAACACTTCAAATGCATATCCCGCCATCGACGCTAATAAAATTGCCAATATAGTACTTACTGAAGAAATAATAATACTATTCAAAAATACTCTTTCTACATTTGTTTGTTCAAATACACTTCTTATATTTTCAATCAGGTGTGTTCCAAATGTTAATTTGCCTATTGAAATTTCCTTAGAAGTATTAGTTGCACCAATAATCATCCAGAAAAAAGGAAATATTGATATGAATGAAGCAACTGAAAGAAAAATATATTTAAATAATTTACCTGTTTTTTTCATTTTTTATACCCCCTAATCCCTTTCTCTTGTAACTCGCAACTGAATAAACGATAACAATGCTACAAAAAATAATATAGCATAGGATACTGTTGCTGCATACGGAAAATTAGGTGAATACTTAAACGATAAATCATATATATATTTAGAAATTGTCATTGTTGCATTATTAGGACCACCATTTGTTAAACTCGCTACTTCATCAAATAATTGCAATGTTCCATTTGTAGACATAATAGTCGTAAGTACTAAAATAGGTTTTAATAAAGGAATTGTTATATGAAAAAATTGTTTGAATTTCGAAGCCCCATCTAAACGCGCCGCTTCATATACTGATTTATCTATATTTTGCATAGCTGCAATATAAAAAATCATATCGTATCCTGTCCAACGCCATGTCAATACAATCATAATTGTAATTTTTGCCCATACTCCATCTAATAGCCATTTAATAGGTTCTGATATTATATTTAGATTTAATAAAATAATATTAATAAGCCCATCCATTGAAAACAGAGATTTAAAAAGCACTGAACAAGCTATTAATGAAGTTACACATGGTAAAAAAATACATACCCTGAATATGCCCTTACCCTTTAACTCGCTATCGTTTAATAGTGTTGCAAATATAAGAGCTAAAATAGTCATTATTGGGACTTGAATAATTAGAAAAGTGAATGTATTTTTTAATGCTTTAATAAAGACTGGATCCCTAAATAATCTTTTATAGTTTACCAAACCTCCATTTGTTAAAACTATTCCTTTGCCGGTTTTAAATGACAAAAATAATGATTGAATCATTGGCCAAAATGAAAACGTCGCTATTAAGATAACTGGTAATATTATAAAAATAATACCATATAGGTTCTTCTTGTTCTTATTCTTATTCCACATATTTCCCTCCTGAGTATTAGCACAAATTTATTGAAAATAGGATATCTCGAATCTATATTTAAGATATCCTATTTTTCAACTATTGAATTTGTGTATTAAATTGTTCTTCTGCATCTTCAAGTACTGGATCTATAGATTCACCATCCAAAACTTGTACCATTGCTGATGATATAATCGCATCAGCTTCCCATGTGTATTCTCCAAAATTAACAGCCTGAACATTTTTAGTCCATTCACCTAAATCACTATTTGTTTTTTGTCCACCAAAGAACTCTTGTGACTCTTGGTATGCACTACTATCAAATGCTGGTGAATACATAGATGAAATACCATTATTAGTTAATATGTTTTCATATAATTCTTTGCTTCCAGCAAATGTATCCGCAATAAAATCTTTAGCTATTTCTTGTCCAGGTGTTCCATTAAGTATATACCAACTTGAACCGCCTAAGTTAGAAGCATTTACTGATCCTTCTATATCCATTCTTGGAGTTGGCGCTATTCTCCAGTTTCCACTTTGTGACTGTTCAGCCATAACAGATGGTGTAATCCAGCATCCTGTAATTACAGATGCAACATCACCACTATTAAATCCTGAAACAAATTCTGACCATCCTGTAACAACTTTAGTAATATCCGCTTCTTGCATTTTTTTAACTGTTTTAAATGCTTCTTTCAAATATTCATTATTCTTAATATCTGCATTTCCGTCCTTATCTGTATACCAAGAACCTGCTGATTGAAGCATTATTCTTATAAAACTAGAATCATTAGGATCAAAAGTTAACATATCCTTACCTGTTGCTTCTTTAACTTTTTTACCTATTTCAATATATTTATCCCAAGTAATATTCTGCATATCCTCTTCAGTATATCCAGCTTGTTCTAAATAATCTATTCTATAATATATTCCTGTTGTTGCTAAACCAAATGGCACGCCATAAGTTTCACCATCTATTGTCATAAAATCAACTGGTGTTGCAAATTGAGAAAAATCTACATTATCATATGGTACAAATGCACCAGGATAAGCACTAAGATATTTCTGTGCATTTAAATCTTCAACTAATACTGCATCTGGCAAACCTTTCTTTTTACCTGAAACTAAAACTGCATTTAATTTTTGTTCTATATCCGCTTTTGCCATCTCAACTACATTAATAGTAACATCTGGATTCTCTTTTTTATAAATAGCTTTAGCTTCATTTAACGCTACAATATTATAAGCTGGATCCCATGCCCATATTGTAATTTCTTCTTTGTCACTCTGTTCGTACTTATCATTTCCATTAGAACCACATCCTACCATCATAATAACCATGGCAAGCGACAACAATGTAGCAATTATTCTCTTTGATTTTTTCATTATATAATCTCCCCTTCAATATATATATATTTTGTTAAGTTGAATTTAACAATGTCTATTTTTATATAAATCAAATAATTATCTTATGCAATTTTATATTTTCTGTAAACATTATCAAATCCTTTATAAATAGTCTATCATTTTTTTTACCTATTTTCATTTCTTATAATTGTCTTTTAATTTATAAAAATTGCTCTCATTTAACATATACAGAGAATTGTTCATGTCCTGCCCATATACCTCCTTTTAGTCCATTATATGTTATTTTTATAAACCTAGCTTGAGTTTCAAAATTGTCACTATGAATCTTTCGATTTCCAACTTGACCAGTTTTATTCACCATTATGTTCCATTTAATTCCATCTAATGAGGTATGTATAACATATAAATAATTTTCATTTTCATTAAACACTACCTTGGTACCCATTATACTATACACTTTTTCTAAATCCACTTGCCAATAATGACCTTCTTCACCATCTGCAGCACACCACGCTGTGTTTGAATTCCCATCATTACCTTTAAATGCAGAATACATTAAAGATTTTTCACTATCTGCTAAACTTGGCTTATTAACTGCAACATCTTCTTTATCTTCATCAATATTTTTATCTAAAAACAGTTCTTTAATATTTTCTACAGTTAGCTGTTGACTTGGATTAAACTCTTTAGAATTAATGTAATCATGTAATGCTTTTTTGAAATAAGCAATTTCTAAATGTTTATCCCTATGGGATTCAATATCAATACAACAAATTATTACTTTACCATTAGAAACTTTAGCCTCTAACAAATTTGTATATTTGTGGTTATTATAAAAATTAGGAATTAACATAGTTAAAGGTTCAAATTCATTTAAATAGTCAATATAAATTGATGTTGCATTTTCTAATAGAACTTTCCACTCATAGTCTCCATAATATCTACAAGGAAAATATTTCTTAAAAAATGGGTGTTCATTGTCTATACTAATACCACAAGGGTCCTTGCTAGCAAAATGAACAGGGCTCCAAAATACAGGAAAATAAGTACTTGCGCCTGGATATTTCATTTTATTTGAATTTGGAACTATAACAACAATTTCTCCGTTTTCTAATTTATTTATTGCTTCATTGCTAAATTCATGATACAAGTTTGGTATCTTTACCTCTTTAGTCTCTTCTTCATATACCCAAATATCCCAATTGTTCTCGATATCAGTATGTAAAATTTTAATATTAACTTTACATCTATTTCTACCTTGCATTCCAACAAATACTTTTTCATTAATAAATATCTTATCTTTAAACAATCCTACTTCTACTTCTGAAATTTTAAATACTTTTCTAAAAATACCTGAACCCTGTGCATTTTCAATATCAACTTGTATTGTTATATTTTTCATTGGTTCTAAGCCATAATGTGCAATTTGTACCTCAGCCAAAAAGTCTTCATTACTTGAATATATAAACTTAGGCATAACAATAAGTGGAACAGACTTATTACAAAAGCTTCTAAATTCTCCTGGAGTAACTATCCCCTTACTTTCAAAAAAAGAATCAAGCAATCCGATAGTAGCTGTACTTTGTCCTGGAAAATCGTTCAAACCCAATAATTGGATACCTGCCATGTCTTTTGTTCTTAATGCCGCTTCAATTTCAGCCTTATAAAGAAATTTAGATAATTCTCCAGAACATTGAACATATTTTTCCACATATTTCAAAAGCCCTTTTTTCTCCAAATCATCTCTGATGACTTCTAAATTAACCGGCTTTAATACCCCCGTATACTTAGGTATTTCATTTATATTTGGATATACAACATACTGTCCTACCTCATGGGATATTACAGGAATATTTCTTGAAGAAATTCCTTTATCATAATTAAGAGTAGTGCCATATACCATATCATCCAAAAAATACTGTCCTCTTACTCCTATTCCTCCTGCCGATTGTGCAATAAATACATCATCTTCACTAGAAACTTCTCTATCCCAATTAGTTGATAAAGTATATATTAAATATGGATTTATCTTTTTCAACTTTATTATAATATCTTCTAATAATTTAAAATCACCATTTAATTCATTACCATTACTAAACATGCAAAAGGAAGGATGCCATGAATATTCTTCTATAATCCTCCTTGCTTCTTCAGGTAAATAAGTGTAATGATCATCATATTTACCAACAGGATATTCCGTCCAACTATCCATCCATACAGGACCTTCAATTTGTAGATAAATCCCTAATTCATCCGCCACTTCAAATGCTATTTCAGGTGGGCACCAGGAATGAAATCTAACATGATTTAAACCATAGTTTTTTGTACACAACAAAACTTTCTCCCAACTTTCTTTATTCATAGGAGGATATCCAGTTAATGGATAGATACAACAATCAATATTCCCTCTTAAAAATCTTTGTATTCCATTGACTTTTAAAACATTACCTTCTATATGCATTTGACTAAAACCTATATTCTTTGAACATGTTATATCTATTTGTTTATCTTTATTTATACCAGATATATGAATATTAAGGTTATATAAATTAGGACAAATTTCATCCCACAATTCAATAGTATTATTTAAATTTAATGTAATTTCTACTGTTATTTGATTCTTCTCAATTTTTATATTTTGATTATTACTTTGCAATACTACATTATCTTTAACGATAGTAACACTAATAACTCCATCTAAATCATCTTTATAACTATTTTTTAAATCAAATTTTAATTTTATTTCACGCTTATTATAATCTGTGCCTATTATTAAATTTTTAATCTCATTAGTTTCTGAAATTTGCAATTCAGCCCTTCCAACAATTCCATTCCATATTGTTTGTGTTTGGTCAGTATATGCACTTGGATATGGTCCTATATTATAAATATCCTTATTATTAATTCGAATTGTTAATTTATGTTTTTTACCTAATTCTACGAATTTTGTAATGTCAAAACAATGTGGTGTTGACAAACTATCTTGTTTTCCAACAAACGCATTGTCTATCCACAACTGACTTTCAAACATAATTCTTTCTAAAAATAAACTAATAGATTCAAATGACTCTATATCATCTAAAACAAATGTAGTTTGATACCATGCTACACCAATATATTGTTTTTCTTGCCTCAAGCATTCTATTGCTTGCTTAGTAAGCTTTTTTTCTATTATAACTGGATTTCCAATATTATTTTCAGCTGTTGTCCCTGGAATGCTAAAACCAGCATTTGATAATGTTCTTTTAAACCATTCTTCTTCTATACCACATTCATTTTTATCTAATTCATATAACCAATTACCAATTAAATTAATTGATTTCATTTTCATTTACCTCCCTAACAATTTGCAAATATTGTTATGCTATCTAATTTAAATAATTCTATTTATTTGCTATTATGCCATGTTTTTTAACCTATTTTTACTTCACCATATTAAAAAATTGCTATTATAAAATTGACACATATTATAATAGCAATTATAATATGTGTAGGATTTAATTTAAAAACTTATATATAGGAGAGCTTATGAAATCTATAGAATTCGGTGTTAAACCAGAATCAAATTATTATATGTATTCACCAAGCTTACAAGCTAAATCTTCTTTTTTCTACCCTTTGTTTACTGGACTTTTTTATTACAATAAAGGCTATAAACTAGAACGAAATTCATATGATAGTTTTCTAATTATGTATATAAAAAAAGGTAAACTTAGTATAACTATTAATTCTAATACTATTATTGCTTCTGAAAATCAAATAGTATTAATTAACTGTTTCAACCCCCACAGCTATAGCGCATGCGAAAACTCCGAAATACTTTGGTTGCATTTTGATGGACCTTGTTCTAAAAATTATTTTGACTTAATCACCAATAATTCAAAATATATATTTACTTTGAAGGATACTTACTATTTATCAAAACGGCTTAAACAAATATATAAATTATTTAATGATGGTACTCCAATAAAAGAGCCCCTTACATCACGCTTCATCACTGATATATTAACAGAATTGTTGTTATGTCAAAATAATACTTCCCAATATACCTCACCACCAAATGTTATAGAGGAGTCTATTGCTTTCATATCCGAACATTTAAGTGATAAAATATCATTAGATTCTTTAGCTGCCAACATTCACCTAAGTCCTTATTATTTTACACGCTTATTTAAAAAAGAAACTGGTTTTACCCCACATCAATACATTTTATCTGCACGGATAAACTATGCTAAGTTTTTACTTAAGAACTCAAACACTCCAGTTAAGGAAATTTGTTTTATTACCGGTTTTTCTAATGAAAGTAGCTTTTGTACTTGTTTTAAAAATTGGGTAAACATGACTCCAAACGAATATCGTAATAATACTTTATAAACATATAACAATAAATGATTTTTGTTCCTAAATATTATACAAAAAGAAGTTACTTTTTAATAAGCGACTTCTTTTGCACATTTATTAATAATATCATAAATTAATCATTAATTATTTTTTTATATCGCAAAGCATTCATATGCGTATTATCAATGGTTATAGCTCTTTCATATGCTTTAGTTGCCTCTTCTTTATTTCCAAGACCCATATTGCCAAGACCAATTAAATAATTACAATGTACTTGATTACGCAAATTTAAGTTTTCTTCAAAGATTAAAAAATCCGGTAACGATACTGCAAAATACTCGATTTTTACATTATCTTTCATATGTTCTTTTCCATATTCTATCAATTTATTATATATTTCAATTGCTTCTTTCTTTTGATTTAACTTTTCTTTTGCCAACCCTTGATATAATATCATATCTGCTGGTTGATCATTATAATACATTGCACCTGCTGGCTCCACAACACCAATAGTTGCCTGTTCAAAATACTCTCTTGCTAAATCACCAGCACCTACTTCTTCATTTACAACTCCAAGGTAATAATAAACATTGTTATCTTTTGTACCTTCAAGCTTACCTTCTCCTAAATTTTCAGGATATATTAGCGCTTTTTTTAAATAATCTTCTGCTTCTATATATTTATAGTTCTTCATTGATTCTCTAGCTAATTCAATAAGACATGTTTTATACTGTGTGGTTATTTTACCTTCCCCACCTTCCCAAGGATGGAATTTACGACTCATAATCAATTCATATGCTTTTTTATATTCTCTCGCTAAATTAATTAAAGTAATATATTCTATAAATAATGCATCATTTTCTGAGGATGTAAAATTGTACATTTCATATTTTTCAAGTCTTTCTTTAACTGTAACTCCTGATTTTTTATATAATTGATCTAATTCCAGAAAGACTCTTGAATCATTAATATCAAGTAAAAAAGCTTTTTCAAGAAGCTGCTTTGCATTTTCAAAGTTTTGTCGCTTATTATAATTAGCTAATGCTAAATTACGAACTGCTATAGAAAATTTATCATCCAATTCAACTGATTTTTCCCAAAGTTTTATTGCTGTTTCATATTGTAATTTATCGTAATACAGATTTCCTAAATAATAATGCGCTTTTGCTCCATGTTTATTATTTTCTATTGCATAATTTAATACATTAATATCTTCTAATTTATTAGGAAAACAACAATCTGAACAAGCTAGTTCCGCATTTTTAAGTGTATCTTTATTATCTAATCCCAATTTTCCTAAATAATACGCACTGTAATAATGTAATAATGGTTTATCTTGCCCACATAATTCTATCACCTTAATAGCTTCGTCATAGGCTCCAAATTCACCGTAATCCCTAGCCAACTGCAAATAATTTTCATGAAAGTCCCTCATTACTTTTTTCATACAATTAGTATTTATTTCTTTCTTATCACCCTGGAGTTGAATTTTCTCAAACATAGAAACATAATCAAATTTATCAACATCAAGGTTTTCTTTAACCCAAAATATTGCATTTTCAATTCTATTTAATTTACGTAATAAATATGCTTTAAGACCTCTTGCTTTAATATTATGTGAGTTTTTCACTAAAGCTTTATCTACAAAATCAAGCGCTATTTCATATTCTTTTCTAGATGTTGAAATCACCGCTAAATAATAAAATGACATTTCCTGCTGTTCACTAGACCATGTAGCTTTATAAAACGCATCAAAAGCTTCTTCTAACTTATTTGTATAAAACAAAACCAGTCCTAAATTGTAATATGGCTCACTATTATATGGGTTAGGGTTTTTCCAAGTAGAACGTTTTAATGCCCGTCTAAAATGATTTTCAGCTTGTTTAAAATCTCCCCTTCTCATTAATAACATCCCATAGGCATTATTAATCCTAATATCGTAAGCATCTCTTTTTAACCCTTCTAAATAGTATGGATCTGGTAAATATGTTGCATGATGATACTGTTCAATATGCAAACCCGTTAAATATAATTCTTCATTTGTCTCAACATCTTCAGGCTCTTTTGGAGCTTCTGCAGGTTCAGGCATTTCTTCTTCACTTATTTTTTTAGGTTGATACTCAACTAAAATATCATCGCCATCATAAACCTCAACTGTAATATCACTTTCTAAATCTACATGTATTGGTAATACTTCCTCAAAAATATCAACTGGAGAAATAATTAAATTTGACTCCCACACTATATTCTTCTTGTCTTTAATAACAATTCTTGCATTTTCATATTTTCCTGTTGCATATACACATACGTAGATACCATCTACTCTCTTTTCCATATTAATAGCTGCATTAATTGTTGCATTTTTTACAGCTCCAACTGCCTTATATGGCATAAAGTATTGTTTAAATGTCTTTTCTTCAAATGGTTTTAACCATGTAAAATCAGGTTGATTATCTGTATAAACTCCCGTCATAAGTTCTATATAAGGTCCATCTTCGTCCGTAAGATTACGATCCCACGCTTTACCAAAATCTCCACATCCCCAAGTCCATTGTTTTTTGCCTGGTGATATGTGATGATCTGCTACATGAAGCAATCCTGCCTTTTTACTATAATCATATCCACCAACAAAATCATATTCAGATTTTTCTGCCATATATGAAGTAGGTACAGGCAAATTTTTGTAACGCGATATATCCGTTCCAGGAGCATAATCATGTTTATAATATACTCCATCAGCAATAGGGAATTTAGATACATCTCTTTTCCCATGGTCCATTACCGCATGTACATCTGGTGGAAATATTGACTGTGTGTACTCATTTACAGGTACAGCTGGATTCGCCCACCACAAAAATGTTTGTGGCATTGAAGTTCTATTGTATAATTGTCCCCTTACTTCGATATAAGCCTTATCTGGATATAAAGTAAAAGCTGCAATTCCTTTTGTTCCATACATTTGATCAACATCATTAACTAAAACCGTCTTACTTCCATCTAAATTTTCTTGTAAAATATAATCTACTGGCATAAATGTTGTCGGTCTATGATGTTGTGGCCAGTTAAATTCAATACCTCCAGAAATCCATGGTCCAACCAATCCAACCAAAGCTGGCTTTATAACATTATTGTAATAAACAAAATCATAATCATTTGTTTTGTCATATGCTCTATGAATTCTACCACCAAGCTCTGGAAGAATCATTACTTTTAAATATTTATTTTCTAGATATACCGCAGAATATTTCTTATTAATTTTTTCATTACTTATTTTTTCAATTGTTGGGTATGGATAAACTTTACCTGAACTTCCTTGATAAACTCTTTTCTCTAAAAATATTGGGTTTTTTTCTACTTCTCCAACCTCATATGTAGGAATAACTACAATTTCTTCCCACAATCTTACATCTTCCATACTTTTACCTCCTAAAACATATGCTACTATATTTCTCTTTATTGTTCCTGTAATTAATTTATCACATTATATAAAGTTTTCCATTATTTTTTATTGCTAATTAATTTATAAAAATTGCTTTATTTCTATTTGTTTATTTTGCCCATATTTGTACTGATCTACTAACAAATAAAACAAAAGGACAGTATTTTCTGTCCTTTCACATATTAAAATTTATTCAATTTAAAATATAAATAAAAGAGTGTCACTCCTAAACTAAAATTTAGTTATAGAGCGACACTCCATTTTAATTTCCTATTTCTGAATCACCATCTATTATTTCATTATTCTCTATAGTATATTTCACAATCTCATCAACGGTTGTAAATGCTAGTGAAACATAAGTATCTGCAGACCCATAATATATCGCTATTCTACCTGTTTCAGAATCTTGAAGTGTTGCACAAGGAAATATTACATTATCCACAAAGCCTCTTTCTTCATACCATTCTTCTGGTGTTAACACGAAATTACCACATCTATATTTTACTTTAGATGGTTCATCAATATCAAATATTACCGATCCCATACTATATACATATCCATTACAAGTTTTAGAAACTCCATGATAGAACATAAGCCACCCAATAGATGTCTCAATAGGTGCAGGACCTCCTCCTATTTTCAATGCTTGCCACCAACCATTTCCACCATTTCTCATAACATGTTTGTGATTTCCCCAAAATTTCAGATCCGGACTTTCACTTATAAATATATCTCCAAATGGTGTATGTCCACTATCACTTGGTCTTGATAGAAGCTTATACATTCCATTTATTTTTCTTGGGAACAATACTCCATTTCTATTAAATGGTAAAAATGGATTTTCCAAACGAGTAAATGTTTTAAAATCTTCTGTTTTAGCTATACCTAAAGCAGCACCATAAAAATCAGTACACCATATAATGTAGTAAGTTCCTTCAACCTTAACCAATCTTGGGTCATAAGCATATAATGGCTGATACGGTTTTCCGCTTTCATCTACAAATTCTATTTTTTCTTCTTCTATTTTCCAATCTATTGCATCTTCGCTATATCCTAAATGCAAATGAGGTCTACCATTTACTGTTTCTGCTCTAAATACTCCTATAAACTCACCTTTATATGGTACAACAGCACTATTAAATATTCTTGAAACATTTTTCACTGGATTTCTATTAACTATTGGATTTGCGCTGTATCTCCAAACTGGTCCTGAAGATTTAACTGGTTTATCTTGCCACGGAATATTATTTAATCTATCTCCTAATATTTTTATATCTTCCAATTTAATCTCTCCTTCTGCTACTATTTATAATATTTTCTTCCTGAATATCGAATTCAAATTATATGATTAAATGCATTTATTACATTTATTTTCAACACTAATTTGTATTTTATTTAACCGATCCATTTGTAAAACCGTTATATATATACTTTTGTAAACTTAAAAATGCTATTAATGTTGGAATAATTGCTATTACTATTCCAGCACATATTACTTCCCATTTCGTACCGTAAGGACCTTTGAATTTATATAGCGATGTTGATATTACAGCTAATTTAGGATTAGGCATATACAAAAATGGTGTGTAAAAATCGTTATATATAGCAACTCCTCTTATTATTATTACTGTAACTATAGCAGGTTTTAATAAAGGTAATATTATCTTCCTATATATAGTAAAATATGAAGCTCCGTCAAGCATGGCAGATTCATCTAAAGAAACAGATATACCATCTAAAAATTGAAGAAAAATATAAACAGCTATAACATCAGTACCCATTTGCAATATAATGTCTGCCATTCTAGTATTATATAAATGAAGAAAGTTAATAATTTTAAAAGTTGCAACTTGAGTGGTTACAGCAGGAATTAATGTTGCTAGTAAAAAAGCTCCTAAAACTACATTTCTAAATTTAAATGCAAATCTATGCAAAACATAAGCTGTCATAGTTCCAATTAATATAGCCCCTGTTAAAGAAATAAGCATTATTATAAATGTATTTAAAAATCCAGTTAACATATTTCCTTCAGTAAAGGCTTTTACATAGTTTGTAAAATTAATCCAATTTTCTGGAGGTGTCAATGGTCCTGTTGCTGCATATTCTTCAGTAGTTTTAAAAGATGAAAAAAATACAACTAATATTGGAAAAATAGCTATAAAAGACGCTAAAACTAATGATATATATTTCAATATAGTTAAAAAACTGATTTTCTTCTTCATATATTAAGCCTCCCTTTCTTTAAAAACAGCCTTCTGAATTAATGTTACTATTACAATTATTATTAAAAGAACAACACCCATAGCAGAAGCTAATCCGTATCTATTATATTTAAAAGCAGAATTTACAGTTTGTATTACAAAAGTAGCACTTCCATTACCACCATCTGCCATTATATATGGAATTTCAAATACACTTATAGCACCTTTAACCGCAAGAATCATATTTAACTCTATTATAGGTTTTATGCTTGGGAATATAATATATTTAAATTGATGCCACTTATTGGCTCCATCTAAATCTGCTGCTTCATAAATATCACCAGGTATAGATTGAATAGCTCCTAAAAATAGAACAAAATTATATCCCATATATCTCCACAAAGAAGTAAATGTAAACGAAACATTTATTAACTTGGGATTTCCCATCCACAATTGAGTAAAATTACCCAATCCTAATAATTTCATCAAACTATCAAGGGACCCATCAGGTCTAAAGAAGAATAAGAATATAAATCCAATAGCAACTCCATTAAGTAAATATGGGAAAAACAAAACTCCCTTAAAAAAACTTTTAAGTCTCACTTTAGCGCTAAGGATTGTTGCAAAATATAAAGCTAATCCTAGTTGAAGAAACGATCCTACTAAATAATACAAACTAACAAAGAATACTTTGAAATAATCTGGATTCGTAAATATCGTTATATAATTTTCTAATCCAATTATATCTTTATGTTTACTAAATCCATTCCAATCAGTAAAACTATAATAAATCATATTTATACTTGGAAGATAAGAAAATACAGTTAGCAATAACAGCGGGATAAACAAAAACGAAGTAATAAGTATCTTTCTCTGAGTTTTATAACTTAACTTTGATAATCTAAACATAATTAACCTCCCTCTTATATTAACAAAATATAGAGGGTAAGAGCTACTGCACTTTCCCTCTACATTTACTTTAATCTTCTATTTTATTCTGTTACCTTTTCTTTTGCAGTTTTCCATTTATTATTTAAATCACTTGCTATATCATCAAAAGATTCTTCTCCAAATAATCCTGCTTCAATTATTCTTCTTTTGAAATCATCCTGCCATAATCCTATCTGAGCTTCATTATCTATATCAGAGGTTAAGTTTTCTTTTCCTGCAGGTGCTGGGTTGTTTTCTATTAACTTAACTCCCATATTAGTAAAATCGCTTAAATTTTCTGGAAGAGCATCACCTTTTACTGGAGATATTCCGCCATTTGCTTGTGCATAACCTGATTCATTAATGAACCAATCAAGCCAAGCTCTTGCTGCTTCTTTATTCTTACTATTTACATTTATACCAACCTTGTAATCTCCACCTACTGAAGCATACACATTTCCATCAATATTACTTGGGAATGGCATATAACCTATATCACTAGGATCATCTGCTTTTTCTTGCATTTGAGAAATTGACCAAGAACCTAAAACCATTGTTCCAATTTTACCAGTTGCTAAATCTACTTTTGAAGATTCCCAATCAGCTGTAGTTGGATCTTTTTCAACTAAACCATTTTTAACTAAATCATACATTAATTTATATACTACATAATGAGCTTCACCTTCAGCAAATGGAGCATCTAAATTATATAAATTACTTGCATAATCAGGATCTCCTGCTACACAAGGAACATCGCTTTCCCATTGTGTTAATGGCCATCCAGCAGCATAGTTTGTATAATAAGGTACTACTTCGTCTCCATATTTATCTTTAATTTTTTGCATATCAGCTACAAAATCTTCTGGAGTTGTTGGTAATTCTGTTATTCCAGCACCTTCAAATACTTTTTTATTATAAACTATACCTTGAGCATTTCCTGTTTGTGCTATACCATAAACTTTTTCATCATAAGATTTTTCATTTACAAACATATATTTCTCACTTAATTCATCTGTACTGCCAAGTGATTCAAAGAAGTCTGGAAGTTCAGAAATAGGAACATCATCTGGAATTAATAAAACGTCACCATAATCAGAAGTATTCATTCTTATTTTTATATCTCCTGAATAATCAGTAAGTGCTTCAAATGTAACTTTTACATCTGGATACTTCTCGTTAAACTTTGGAAGATATTCATCTCTAAACACCTTGTCTACAATATCCGTTCTGTTAGTTAACACTGTGATTTCTCCAGAAATAGTATCACTGTTAGTTTTATCCTCAGTTGAACCACACCCAGTTATTGATGTAGCTAATAGCGCTGTAGCTAAAGTAAGCGCTGCTATTCTTTTTTTATTCATTTTAGTTCCCCCTTAAATTTATTTAATAAGTTATCGGTTAAGTTACAATTTAATTATAAAAGGTTTACACATATTTGTCAATAGTTATTTATGCTAAATGTAAATGTTTAAATAGCTTATTTATCGATAATATATCGTTATTTATTCTTATTCAAATTGTATTTTAGCATAACCTGTATTCGTTTTTAAGTTATCGGTTAATACGATTTATTATTTAAAAAAAACAGGGTATCATCCCTGTTTTTTTTCTTTTACTGAGTCTCTATATATTATCTTGCCTTTTATAAAAAATCTTCCGTTTGTAAAACTCTTTTTGTTTATCCTATTTATTATATGTTTAACCGCTCTTCTCGCCATTTCTTCTACATTTACTTCTATACAAGTTATTTGTGGATTTGATATAGTTGCATATATAGTATTATCAAAAGCTACCACCGATATATCCTCTGGCACTTTATACCCTTTATCCTTCAATGTATTTATAAGATTATAAGCTACATCATCATTATTACACACAAAGGCATCCGGCATATTTTTAGGTAAATCTAATTTTACAAATTTCCCATTTTCATCTCTATCATTTATAATGTTTTCTTCTTTCAAAGGCATTCTATGTTCTAAAAAGGATTTATAATACCCTAGAAACCTATCTTGAATACTACTTGTAGCATATATATCCCCAACGTAAGCTATATTTCTATGACCTAATTTAAATAAATAATTTGTTATTTCGTAAGCACTAAAAAAATTATCCATAACCACGCTATCAAATTCATCATGTTCATCATAAAAATCAAGAAAAACAGCTGGTATATCTATAGTTTTTAATAAATCAATATATTCTTTATTTATTTGACCTAGAATAATAAAACCATCAACTTTTTTTTCATAATACACTCTTGGTAAATTAAGCTGCTCTTCATCTTCCGTCTGAAGTACTTGCAATATGCCATAATATCCTCTTTTTTCTAGCTCCATTGCTATAGCTTGATAAAAGCTTAAATAAAAAGAAGGTGTACCGCTTACAAATCTATGCGCCACAAGAACTCCAATATTATAAGAGCACCCATTTTTAATGGATTTTGCAGCTGTATTATATCTATATCCCATTTCATCAGACAATTTTTTTATCTTTTCCTTTAATTCTTCACTAACGCCCTCTTTATCTGCTAGTGCTTTAGATACTGTAACTTTACTAACATTTAATCTATCAGCTATATCTTGCATAGTGATGTTTTCTTTCATATAGAATCCTCCAAAGATGTATAATTTACTTTACTTTTAACTAACATGTTAATTATACATCATCCTATTCTAATATTCACCATCTTTATCTAATTTTTTATAGGATGAATTTTGCATCCTAAGTAGCATTCTTTTTCTCATCAAAGATTTTATATTTTCATACTCAATATTATCTACTAAATTTATAAGTTCATACTTATCATTTATCAAATCATAAAGTATTTCTTCTCCTTGAGAACTAATATAATATTTGTATTCTTTTGTAGCTACAGTAGTTTCTCTAAATCCTTTATTATTAAATCTTTCAATAAATACATCTTCTCTATGTTCTTTAATTTTTCCATCTAAAACAGGTTTAAAAGATTTTCCTTGAACTATTCTAGGTTTTTGAATTCCTAAATAATCAAGAATAGTTGGCACAACATCCACAGCCTCTACAAGTTCTTTTATCTCAGTTTCTGCTTTAATATGTCTTGGATATCTAATAATAAACGGAACATTAACAATAACGTCATGTCCTGGCATTCCCTTCTGAATTCTTCCGTGATCTCCTAGATATTCTCCATGGTCTGTTGTAAATATAACTATAGTATTTTCTTCAAGCTCTAATTCTTTTAAAGCAGTTAAAATATCACCAACACAATCATCTACATGAGAAGCTAATGCTAAATAATACTGAATGATCTTTTTAATTTCATCATCTGAAAGGTCTTTTAATTCATTGCATAGCTCTTCATCATTCCCCATTTTAGGCAAATCTATCTTAGATATATCATATAAATCTACAAATTTTTTTGGAGGATTTATGGGTGGATGAGGTGCATAAAATCCGGAAATCGCAAAAAAAGGTTCATCTTTGTGATTTCTTAAAAATCTGCATGTTTCTGAAGCTACAAATGAACTATGTGTATACTCTTCTTCTCCTTCAAATATATATGGCTCATTTGTTTCTCTTCCAACATTGCTATAGGATTCATGTCCATAATTAAAAGCTGCTGGAGGAAGCGATGTTCTGATTTTATCTACCATATTACCATTTATTGACTCAACCCATTTAGTATAAGCATCATTATAACATCCTGGCTCATCTGATAAAATAAAAGTATCAAAGCCATATGGAGGAAGGGGATCCCTATGGTCTCTACTTACATGCGGTTTAAAATGCAGTTTCCCAATCTGACCTGTATGATAACCATAGGGGTTAATAATTTTATTTATTGTTAAC
The DNA here is from genome assembly GCA_041821285.1 of Clostridiaceae bacterium. Taxonomy (GTDB): domain Bacteria; phylum Bacillota; class Clostridia; order Clostridiales; family Clostridiaceae; genus JAJBWD01. The sequence goes on along the minus strand of JBGUER010000002.1, from coordinate 18,705 downwards.
GTATCTTCTGGTAAGGATATGCCATTGTCTCCTATACCTAAGGAAGCAGGATATTGACCAGTTAAAAAACTCATCCTGCTTGGCATACACACTGGATTTTGAACATAATATTTATCAAACTTTGCTCCTTGCTTTGCTAAGCTATCTATATTAGGAGTATAAGCTATGTTGTTTCCATAACATTTTATTGAATCCAATCTTTGTTGGTCCGTATATATTATTAACACATTAGGTCTTTTTAGTTCTTTCATTTTCAATCACCTAAACCCATTAAATATTATTAAGAATTCTTTTATTATTTTCTATCAATTTTATCCTTTGCTTAGCGCAATCAAGAGAACGAAATTCTTCTTTTGGTGAATTAAACGCATAATCAATAAGTTTATTTAAATTTGTCTTCGCAACATGAACTCTAGTATCGCTTGATGCATAATATATGAAAACATCCTTGTTTTCGTCTACTATTGCACCATTACAAAATACAACATTAGAAACATCTCCAACTCTTTCATCATCATAAGGTGCAATAAAATGACCACTTGGCTTTGCTATTATTTTACAAGGGTCCTCTAAACTAGTTGCAAAAACATATAATACATACCTGTACCCTGCCGCAGTATTTCTAACGCCATGACCTATATGAATCCATCCTCTATCTGTTTTTATAGGAGCTGGTCCCTGACCATTTTTTAATTCATATACTGTATGATATTTTTTCTCATCTATAATAGTTTCTTTGTCTATTTTGGGATTCAATATATCTTCACATAACCCAAAAGCTATCCCTCCCCCATTTCCTGTTGATATAAATCCATCTTGAGGTCTAGTATAAAACGCATATTTACCATCCACAAATTCAGGATGTAACACTACATTCCTTTGTTGAGGTGAAGATGTAATAACATTTGGAAGTCTAAACCATTCTTTTAAATTTTTAGTTCTTACAAGCCCAGCTTTGGCTATAGCAGAAGAAGTGTCTCCCCTAGGAGCGCTTTTATCTTTACTTTCGGAACAATATATCCCATAAATCCACCCATCTTCATGTTTAACTAATCTCATATCATATATATTAGTTTCTTCTTCATCTATATCTTCCCAAACTATAGGTCTATCAATAAATCTGAAATTATCTATTCCATTTGGACTTTTTGCTAAAGCAAAAAAGGATTTTCTATCAAGTCCTTCAACTCTAACCACTAAATAGTACTCATTTTCATAGAAAATAGCTCCTGCATTTAGCGTAGCGTTTACGCCAAGTCTCTCCATAAAATAAGGGTTAGTTTCTTCATCTAAATCAAACCTCCAACTTACGGGTATATGATTTCTAGTTATAACAGGATGTTCATATTTATCATATATCCCGTTATAGAAACTCTCTTTAACACTATTTTTTCTTGTTAATAATTTTTCCTGTTTTTTAGCTACTTCAAAATACTTATTATTTATCATTTTCACCCATCCTTTTCATCATTTCTAAACATAATCTTGAATTGTGATATGGTGTTTTCCACGGTTCTGCTATATCTCTTATTGTTTTGCTACCGTCCGTTTCTACTGACCAAACCCATTCTCCATTACTTCTTTTATCTATAATATTCTTTTTAGTATAATCCCAGACTTTCTCTATTGCTTCTAAAAATTTCTCATCTTGACTATTTTCATAAGCATTATAAAAACCTACTATAGCCTCTGATTGTACCCACCAAACCTTTGTATGATCTATTACATTATTTTCTTTTTCATTTAATATAGCTCCATCCGCATCAATAGCATTTTCTTCTATGTTACAAGCTATATCTAAAATCATCTTACTTATTTTCTCATCTTTAAGCTCCACTACTTTCATTGCTTCATCAATAAGCCAACTAGCTTCTATATCATGTCCATATGATTTTAAATCTATGATTTCCTCCCAGTTTTTATCGAAAAAAACTTTAAGGTGTTGGGTTTCATCATTATATATTTTTTCATAAAATATATAAATTAAATTTTCAAGTCGCTGTTTTAAATTTTCCGAAGGCCATATTTTATATAAATTAGTGTAAGCTTCTAATACATGTAGATGAGTATTGGTAGTAATACTTGCTATTACTCCATTTTCACTAAGCATCTCATTGCTAGTTTCATTCCACTTCATGTCAAATTCTTCTTTATAAGCATTTTTTTCTATGTTATATCCCAAATTTTCGATTATATTAAATAAGTCCATAGCATAATTTAATGCTTCTTCATCTTTAGTAGCCATATAATATTCACTTAAAGCATAAACTCCAAAAGCTTGAGCGTATATATGTTTTCTAGTATCTATAGACTCTCCTTGAAAATTTAGCATCCAATATATACCTTTATTTTTTTTATCTATTACTTTATTTACTAAAAAATCGTAACTATGCTTGGCAATATCTAAATACTTTTTATTTTGTGTAGCATTATATGCTGCAGAAAATGACCATAAAAATCTAGCTGTTGCAATCCCACCTTTACCTCCTTCTTTATTTACATTCAAGTAATAATCTACTTCTCCATAAAAGCCTCCATGTTTTTCATCTTTTAACTCTATCCAAAATGGTAAAATATGATCACTCAACTCTGATTTAAACTCATTTATATTCATAATCTAAGCACTCCTTGAAATTAGTTTATCGGTAACTTTACTTTAATAATACAATATAACCATTTATCTTGTCAACACGATAATCTAAACATTTACAAATAGCACATAGTACACCCACTTAATTTGTGAAAATTAATAAATCCACCTTGTTAAGGTGGATTTATTTAAAATCAAATTCTATTTTTTTGTTTTTTATTATTAGTCTTGTAGAAAATTCATTTCCCTTTTTAGATTTAAATCCGGATATTATATGTGTTTTACCATATTTCATTAAATTTTTTATTTCTTGCTTTTCAATGATAACACCACATATTTCTCCTACGAAAAACTTACATCCACTTTCCCAATTAGAACAACCGTAGCCTTTTTTATTTTTTACAACTACTCCTTTTTTGCAAATAGGACATACACCTAAAACTTTTTCTTCTTCATCTAATATTTCATTATCTTTATTTAAAATAGTTTTATATATTTTATTTATATCAAATACTCCATTATGCCTTAGAGCATTACTAAAATTCTTATTTATATATTCCTTAAGTTTATCCATAAACTCTTCTTTAGTTAGCTTTTTTTCAGCTACTAAAGTAAGTCCTTTTTCCCAACTTGCAGTTAATACTGGATTTAATAAAGTTGGAACTGAATCTTTTATAACTTCATAAACAAATTCACCCTTTTGTGTCGAGGTTATGATTTGATTTTTATTATTTATTTTAATATATTTTATTTTATCTAATTTTTTTAATATTTCAGCGCGAGTTGCACTAGTTCCTATACCTTGACCCTTTATCTGCTCCCTTAACTCATCTTCCTCAATTAGCTTTCCAGCATTCTCCATAGCAAGTATTATAGAACCAGAATTATATCTTTTAGGAGGAGAAGTTTCTCCCTCTTTTAACTCTAAATCTAATAATTTAACTCTTTGATTCTTTTTTAGGTTTTTTAAAAATTCTTTACTGTTATTTTCTTGTTTCTCATCTTTACTTAATACCTCTAAAAAACCTTTGTTTTTACACACTTTATCCATAGTATAAAAATGTTCTTTCCCTATTTTTGTAATTATAGTCATTTTGGAAAACTCTGCTCTTGGATAAAATATAGCAAGGAATCTTCTTAATATAACTTCATATATATCTTTATTTAATTTATTAAGCGAATTATAAGTTTCAAACCCTTCACCTGTAGGAATAATAGCATAATGGTCTGTTATTTTTTTATCATCCACATATTTAGTCTTTTCCAGTCCTGCATACCATTTATTTTCTAATATTTTCTTTGTTATATTTTTTATTTCTGGTAAACTAAATTTGTTTATTTTGACTAGATTTTTATTTATTTCCTTAGCTACCGCCGTAGATATTACCCTAGCATCAGTTCTTGGATATGTAACTAATTTTTTTTCATAAAGATTTTGAATAACATTTAAAGTTTCATCTGGATTTATCTTAAATCTTTTAGCACATTCATTTTGAATTTCTGCAAGATTAAATAACAGAGGTGGATTTTTGTTTTCCTTTGATTTTATTATTTTATCAACAAAGATATCATTTTCTTCCACTTTTTTTAACTCTTCTATCAACTTTTCAGCATCTTCCTTAGTTTTAAATCCGCCATCATTATACAAAACTACAGACTCAAAATATTTTGACACCTCATCTGCTTTAAAATCACCTTTATAATCTGAATTTTCATCTACATTAAAACTAGCATTTATTTTATAGAATGGAGTTTTAATAAAATTCCTAAAATCTCTTTCACGCTCTACTACCATGGATAAAACGCAGCTCATAACTCTTCCAACTGCTATAACAGAACTATCTTCCTTAGTAAATCTTTTTAAACTTTCTCCATAAACTAAAGTTAAAAGCCTTGAAAAATTTATACCAAGTAAATAATCTTCTTTTGCCCTTAAATACGCTGCATCTGACAACGAATCATAAAAACTTAAATCTTTAGCTTCCCTTATCCCTCTTTTCACTTCATCTTCTGTTAAAGAGTCAAGCCAAACTCTTTTTTTATCTTTACCTTTAACCCCTACCATCTCATCAACTAGCCTATATATATACTCTCCTTCTCTTCCTGAGTCAGTACAAACATAGATAGTTTTAATGTCTTCTCTATTCAAAAGTGGTTTAACCTTTTCAAATTGACTTTTCACTCCTGGAATAACTTCATATTTAAATGTTTTTGGAATAAACGGAAGTGTCTTTAAAGACCATCTTTTTAATTCTATATCATAAGCTTCTGGATAACTCATAGTTACCATATGACCTACACACCAAGTAAAAATAGCTTTATCTGACTCTATATATCCATCACGTTTTTTCCCATTTATTTTAAGTAATTTTATATAATCCATTGCAACAGATGGTTTTTCTGTTATAAATAAAGATTTTTCCATTAAATTCCTCGCTAAATTTTATTTGAAAACTTAGCGAGTATACAATTTGTATACTCGCTAAACATTACTTATTTTCTTCTACTTCTACTATGTCCTGTTTTTCATTTTCTTGTGATTTTCCTTTTAAATAACTTGGAAGTTCCATACCTATATTATTAAACATTTCTTCAAAAGGAGGTATAGATTTTAACATCCCTGATAAAAAATTTGCAGTAGTTGGTGAATTATTTTCTCCACTCATAGAATCCCATACTGTAACCTTATCTATCTTAATATTTTTAATAGCTTCAACTTGATATTTAACCAAATCTTCCATCTTGTCTGCTATCATTAAAGTGACAGCATCTTGAGCATTACCACCTGCAGCATTTACTAATTTATTAAATCCTTCAGCTTGCTTGCTTAAAACTTCCATAGTACCTTGAGCCTGAGCTTGCATTTTCATAAGAACTCCATCAGCTTCACCTTTAGCTCTTCTTCTTGTTTGTTCAGCTTGAGCTTCTGCTTCAAGTTCGATCTTCTGTTTATCTATTTCAGCTTTTACTATAACGTCTGCCATATTTGTAGCTCTTTCTTTTTCAGCACGTGCTTTTTCAGCATGCATCTCTGATGCATAAGCTTCTTCGAGTGCTTTAGCGGATTGAACTTTTTCAGCAGCTATAGCTATTCTATTAGCCTCTGCTTGTTTTTCTCTTCTTAAAGCTTCAGAATTAGCTACTGTTATTTTAGCTGTATTTTCTCCTTCTGTAGCTTCTGCATTTGCTCTAGATACTTTAACTCTCTCATCCATTTTAGCTTCTGCTTCTCCGATAGCACCATCTCTATCTTTCTCTGCAACACTCTTTTTAGCATCATTTATAGCCTTAGACGCTGCTTCTTTACCTAACGCTGATATATATCCAGATTCGTCTTTTATATCTGTTACATTAACATTTATTAATTTCAAACCTATTTTTTTAAGCTCTTGTTCCACATTTTGAGATACATTAGCTAAAAATTTATCTCTATCTGAATTAATTTCTTCAATATCCATAGTAGCTATAACTAATCTCAACTGTCCAAATATAATATCTTTAGCTAAATCTTGAACAGCTTGCATACTAAGACCTAAAAGTCTTTCTGCTGCATTTATCATGATATGATCATCTGTTGATATTCCAACTGTAAATGTAGAAGGAACATCTACTCTTATGTTTTGTTTACTTAAGGCCTTGGTTAAATTTACCTCTATAGATATAGGAGTTAAATCTAAAAATTCATAACTTTGAATAACAGGCCATATAAAAGCAGCTCCTCCGTGAATACATGTAGCAGATCTATTTGTTCCATCCGGAGATTTCCCTGTTTTACCGTATATAACAAGTATCTTATCTGATGGACATCTTTTGAATCTTGCAAACAAAGCTAAGATAATAATGAATACAGCTAATGCAATAACTGTTATTAATATTAATTGTGGTAATTCCATACCAAATTCCTCCCTTGATTTATATTTTATTTTTTAAAGTAACTATTAGGATATCATCTTTTATCCCAGTTACTAAAATACTACTTCCTGTTTTTATTTCCCTGCCATCTGTTATTGCTTCATACTCTCTTAAAGCTCCTTGAAATGTAACCTGAACTTTACCAATTCCATGATTTTTTCTTGGAATTGTGTAATAAACTATTCCCTCTGAACCTATAGCGTTTTTTATATTTACATTTCCTCTTTGAGTTAATTTTAATAATAAATAAAACACAAAACTTAGAATTAAAACTACAATAAATGATAACACAAATGCAAATACAAAAACACCAATTTTACTAAAATCATTTCTTATTCCAGTAATACCTGCCCAAGAAAATACAGTAAAAAAAACTATTGTATTTCTTATTGTAAAAAGCTTTAAAGGTACATTAGGATTAAAATCATAATTGGGACTATGGTCAAAATCTACTCCGTCTACTTCTTGAATATCTTCTAAATCAGGTATATCTCCTCCATGATCTAAACCAATTAAAAGAAGAATCATCTGAACTATGAATAAAGCAGTACTCGGGATAGCTATAATCCAAAATATTTTTTCAAATCCACCTATATTGTTCCACATTTCATTCATATTATATCCTCCTAATAAAATTAAATGTACTAAATTTATATATTCTCTACTTCTATTAAAATTCCTCTATTTTTAACTGAATAAAGATTTTATTTAAAGTTAAACTAATTTTGTACGATAATAATATTGGAGGAGATTCATCATGAGAAAAGGAAAAATATCTTTAATAATTAATGTAGCAATTTTATTTGTATTATTTGTAATATCAGCGAATAATTTAATTGCAATGATGGTTAATCCTTATTTTAAAATTAAATTAAATGAAATATCAAATAAGAGCAATGCATTATTATCTAATGTTTCAAATAGCATAAACAACAAAATAGTTTCTATAACAATAAATGAAGCAAAATTAACTTCTGATGCAAAAGATGAAATAGATGCGTCTAAAATTGATAATTATAAAATAACAAATGTTCCAAAATTAAATCAACACCCTAAACTAAAAACTGGGTGTGAAATAACAGCGACTACAATAGTATTGAATTATATAGGAATAGACATAGATATGGAAACTCTTGCAGCAGAGATACCAAAATCATCTATTCCCTATATTGAAAATGGACTTTTAATTGGTGGTGATCCTAATCAATATTTCATTGGCGACCCATTTAGCAATTCAGGATATGGCGTTTATCACAAACCTATATATGATTTATTAACATCCTATACACCAAATGTTATAGATTTAACAGGAAAAAGCTTCGATGAAATAATAAGTAATATAACTAAAGGTAACCCTGTGATTGCTTGGGCAACCCTTAATATGGATCCTATTATTTATAACAAAAGTTGGTATATAGATGAAACTCTATTTAATTGGAAAGGTAAGGAACACTCCTATGTTATTGTGGGATATTCAAAAGATACTATAATAGTTAATGACCCTAATTCCGGTGAAGAAAAATCTTTTGATAAAGATTTATTTATCAAAAGATGGAGTGACTTAGGTAGTCAAGCAATTGCTGTATATAAATAATGTGTTTATAATTCTGTTTTTAGTATTTTTATTTCTCTTATTAAAAAAATAAAAGTAATAATAGATGCTCCTAAATCTGATATAGGTCCTGCAAGCCAAACTCCAGTTAAGCCAAAATATGTAGGTAAAATTATATATAATGGTATAAGCAAAATAACCTGCCTTAATACGCTTAAAAACACAGCTATTTTGGCTTTCCCAATAGATTGAAAATAATTTGTGCTTATTATCTGAAATCCAATAATAGGAATCATGGAAAGATATATTCTAAGTCCTCTTGTTCCTATTTTTACTAATTCTTTATCATTATTAAAAATCTTTATTATAGTTTCTGGAAAAATTTCAACTATAGTAAATCCAATTAAAACTAATATAGTGGCAGCAAATATAGCATATTTTAATGTCTTTAAAACCCTATCATATTTCTTAGCTCCATAATTATATCCTATAATAGGTTGAGAACCTTGGTTTATTCCAAAAATAGGCATTAAAAATATTAAAATAACACTATTTATTATAGTCATAGCCCCTATAGCCAAATCTCCACCATATATTTTAAGCGATCTATTTGCAACTATGGAAACTGCACTTGCTGCTATTTGAATTGCAAAAGGAGACATCCCAATGGCAAATATACTCTTTGCTATCGGCCATTCTATTTTCATATTTTTATATCTTAATCTTAAAGCACTTTTCTTATTATAAAAATAACTAATAACCCAAATGGCAGAAACTAATTGAGATATTATTGTTGCTATTGCAGCACCTCTCACACCCATATTAAATACAAAAATAAATATTGGATCTAAAATAATATTTAAAACTGCACCTATAAGCATTGTTGCTGCCGATCTATTAGGATTGCCTTCAGCCCTTATGGTATGGTTCATACTAAATCCTACCATATTAAATGTAGTTCCTAGTAGGATTACATATATATATTCTTTGGCATACACAAATGTATTTTCACTTGCACCAAAACCATATAACAATTTATCTACAAATATAAGTCCTATTACAGTTAATATTATAGAAAATATTATAGAAAGAGAAAAAGCATTTCCCAATACCTTTTCTGCAATTTTTTTTCTTCCTTGTCCAAGCCTTATTGAGATAGTTGCAGCTGCCCCTATTCCAACTAACATAGAAAATCCTAATACTACAGTAGTTATTGGAAGAGTAAGCCCAATACCAGTTAGCGCATATTGCCCTATCCCTTCTATTTTTCCTATAAATATTCTATCAACTATATTATAAAGTGCAGTAATAAGCATAGCTATTATAGCTGGAATAGAAAATTTAATTAATAGCGTCTTTACATCTTCATTTGCTAATCTTTCTTGTTTGTCCAATTAATCATCTCCTGTTCTCTATACAATATATCTTATATACCTGTTATTTTCAATGGTAATATAAAATTGATTTTTTAAATTTATATACATAATATAATAAAGAAGAAGTTGAAAATTCCGAAGAAATTTCTATAGTAACTACTATAGAATCTGATCCAATAAATAATAAAAGCCTAGAATGTTTTTTAATCTTCTAAATTTTATAACGATTTTCATTGGTATTAATTAATAATTGTTGTTGACACTCCTATGTTTTGTTGATATAATTAGTACAAGATAAATAATACATTATTTATTAACAACCGTTACAGAAAGTGAGGTATTTATAATTATTTATTAACGGTGAGTATACGTTGAAAGAGGTGAGTCCGCCAAAACATTGAGAATTTTCTAAAAGTACTTAGTATTTTTTAGAAACCATGTTACGGTGTAATTTATTGAAAGAAGAACTAGAAAAATAGCAACCAGAATTTCTTAAATTTTATTAGAAATTCTGGTTGCTTATTTTTTTAATATTTTTCTGTTATTTTTAAAATTCTACATTACCTTTTTCTTCATTAATCAAAATTTCTAAAACTCTTTTTTCACTATCATCCTTTGTTTCAACTAAAAAATTTTCATAAAGTCTAACAGTCTCCCTCTCTAGTAAAAGCGGATGTTTGTATACTTCAATTTGATCTCCAGCACCTAAATGTGCTGAATGATGAAATTTTCTAACAACATTTTTTATACCTTTTCCATATAATTTTTCATTAATATTGTTTTATTTATAAATAAGAGTTAATATATTAATGAACTTATGATAAGAAGGTATATATATATGAAAAAATCACTTAACAAAATAGATAATAACATGAAATTTTATATAGCTAACGGAATTTTTTTTACCATTATGACTTGCTTATATAAATCATTTGCAGATAAATTTATAATAAGAATAGGAGGCACTCCTCTTGATATATCCCTATATAATTCTTTGCCAGGATTAATGGGATTTTTCAGTATCATTCCTGGACTTGTTATTATGAGTAGAAGTCTAAATAAAAAGAAAACTATGAGTTTATTTTTCTTGATAAGTAGGAGCATAGTTTTACTTTACGCTTTTGTACCATTTGCCCCTGCTAAATACAGAGCACTTACTTTTATTATTCTCTTTGCACTTATGAATATTCCAGAATCTCTATCTGTAATGGCACTTCAAAGTTTTTCTGGAGATATTTTTTCTAAAAATGATAGACCAACAGCTATTTCAAATAGGAATAAATATTCTACACTTTTTAATGTTATAACATCCATTACTTTAGGCGTATTATTTAATCAATTTGGAACCACAAATAGCAAATCTATTATGTTATATCAAATATTTTTTGTTTTCGCATTTATAGTAGGTTTAATAGAAATATCAACTTTTATGAAATTAAAAGAAGTAACAAAGGTTACAATAGATAAAATTTCATGGAAGGACTTATCATTTCAATTTAGTAATTGTTTTAAAAATAAAAAATTCACTCTTTTTCTATCTTGTTCTCTTATATTTCACTTCGGATGGCAAATGGGTTGGCCCCTTTTTAGTATATATAAAATAAATTACCTCCATGCTAACGAAACATGGCTTACAATAATAAATGTTTCATCTTCTATTGTTATGTTTTTTTCATTTAATTTCTGGAGTAAATTAATAAAAAAACGTGGCACTTCTTTTGTTTTAGTTTTAGCAACATTCGGCATGGCACTTACTCCAATACTTCATATACTATCAATAAATCTTCACATCCTCACATCCGTAATGATATTGACAGGTTTTTTTACTGCTGGAACTATTACCGTTATTTTAAGTGGATTATTAGAAGTATGCCCTCAACAAAATAGATTATTTTATATAGGAATTCATGCAACAACATTAGCACTTACTCAAACTATAGCCCCTTTATTTGGACAAGTTATTTTGTCTCATAGTTCCATTTACATGGCACTTATTGTTTGCTCATTTTTTAGATTCGCCGGAAGCTTCGCTTTTCTGTTAAGAAAATTGCACAATTCTCATTAATTCATCTTATAAAAATAATGAATGTTTAACATTTTTTTATAAGATTTAATTAATTGTGCACATTTGTTAAGAAAATTGCATAATCAACCTTAATATTATTATAAAAAATAAAATAAGCTAGGATTTACTCCTAGCTTATTTTCTCTATATTCAATTTTATTTTTTTATTTTAGTAGATATTTAAATCTAAGGATCTATCCTTTATTATTGATTTTAAAAATCGTATAATCTCTTCTTTTATATTCTACTAGCCTCTAAAAAGTTTAAACTGTACATCGGTCTATCCCCTTTCTATTACTATATTCAAATAAATAATATTTTGGAACTAACTCTTTATGTTGTACTGATTGTCTTTCTATGTATATAGAATATCACACAAATTTTTATTTGTAAATAGTTTTTTTTAAATAATAATCATTATTTTTGTTTTTTTGTAAATATATATTTAAAAATAGGGCAAAATATCAAAGAATAAATTTAAAATAGAGGTGTTTATATGGAAAATGAAATGTTTTGTTACCAATGCGAACAAACTCTAGGAGGCAAAGGCTGCGTTAAATCTGGTGTTTGTGGTAAAAACTCCAAAGTCGCTAACCTTCAAGATGTATTAATCCATCAACTAAAAGGTATCGGCTATTTTGCAGAAGAATTAATCAAAAAAAACGAAAAAGTTAATCCGAAATTAAACAAGTTCGTTGTAGACGCTATGTTTTCAACTCTTACTAATGTTAATTTCGACGAAAATAATTTTTTATGTTACATTAACAAAGCCAATGAATTCAAAAAAGAACTTATGGGTTTAATTGACTGCAAAAATTGTCCAGAAGGTGCAGACTATATGGCCCCTACTACCATTGAAGATATTTTAAAAGATTCAAAGAAATTTTCCCCTATGGCAGATGAGTCTCTTGATATGGACATAAGATCTTTAAGGGAACTTCTTATTTATGCCATGAAAGGTATGGCAGCTTACGCTCATCACAGTTATATTTTAGATAAACATGACGATGAAGTTTATTTTTTCTTCTATAGAGCTCTTAACGCTACATTAAGCAAAAATATGACAGTGGAAGACTATTTCAATTTAAATATGGAACTTGGAAGAACTAATTATAAAGCTATGGAAATATTATATTTAGCAAACTCCGGTAAATTTAAAGACCCTACTCCTACGGAAGTTTCTATAACAAGAAAAAAAGGTCCATTTATTATAGTATCAGGACATGACCTTAACGATTTAAAAATGCTTCTTGACCAAACACAAGGAAAGGGAATAAACATATACACACATGGAGAAATGCTTCCTGCAAATGGTTATCCTGAACTTAATAAATATCCTCATTTAGTTGGTAATTTCGGAGGTGCTTGGCAAAAACAACAAGAAGAATTCGATAATATTCCAGGCTGCATTTTAATGACTACGAATTGTTTACAAAAACCTAGGGATAGTTATAAAGACAGATTATTCACCACTAGCATAGTAGGTTTTCCAGATAGCCCTCACATAGATGAAGTAAATGGCGAAAAAGATTTTACTCCAATTATTACTAAGGCTTTAGAACTTGGCGGATTCAAAGAAGATGAACCTGACAAAAAAATCATGGTAGGTTTCGGTCATAAGGCAGTTTTATCACACGCAGATAAAATAGTTTCTTTAGTAAAGCAAGGTAAAATAAAACACTTTTTCTTAATAGGCGGTTGTGATGGAGCTAGACCCGGAAGAAATTACTACACAGAATTTGCAGAAAAAACTCCAAAAGACACTATAATATTAACTCTAGCCTGTGGTAAATTTAGATTTAACAAGTTAGATTTAGGAACATTAGAAGGTCTTCCTAGAGTTTTAGATGTAGGCCAATGTAATGACTCCTACTCTGCTATTCAAATAGCCCTAGCTTTAGCCGAAGCTTTTAAATGCAATGTAAATGAATTACCTCTTTCTTTTATATTGTCATGGTATGAACAAAAGGCTGTAGCTATTCTTTTAACACTTCTTTCACTAGGAATAAAGGATATCAGATTAGGACCAACTCTTCCAGCTTTTATTACTCCAAATGTTTTGCAGGTTCTTGTTGATAAGTTTGGAATAAAACCAATATCCACACCAGATGAGGACTTACAAAGAATATTAACTTGTAAATAAAATAAAGCTATCTCACCATAAATTTATTTCTATGGCGAGATAGTCTATTTCCTATTATATTATCCTCACATATTTTAGTTAAACAAATCTTCTATACTATCAAATCCTATATCTTCATGATAAAAATCATAGGTTTTTAATTTATCTGCTTGTTCACTATCCAACATAATATATTGGTAAAAAACTATATTTGCCTCGAGATTTTTTGTCACTTCAGAATCAGGCAATTCTATATCCGTTAGGTCCTGAGATACTGGATTCCCATCTTCATCATATTCTGGTTCAGTATTTACTAAATCATCTGGTAATAAAACAACACTTTCTGTAGTATCTGCTGTTAATTCTATAGAAAACACATTTATTTTTCTATCAGTAATAGAATTTAGATTCCTCAAGAATTTATCCATTTTTGCTGTTTCACCATCTGCAGTTAATCCTATAGTCATTTTTAAAACTTTTTTAGTTTCCTGCTCTTCCTGATTTACTGAAGACAATTCTCCATTTTCTGATTGTAATTGAACTCCTGCTAAATCAAAAACAAGTTCTCCTCCATTAACTTCATATTTCTTGCAATAATTATAAAAGTCATAAATAAGCTGAGGAGTATCTATAGCTTCAGCTGTTAGCTCATCTAATTCAGCAGGATAATTTGCCATCTCTTCTAATTCTGCTTTTAATGATTCATATTCTGCTTTTTCATTTTCCTTTTGTTCTTGTAATAATATTTTTGCTTGATATGCTTCTTTCGCTTCAACTACTTTGTCTTCATATGGCAAAAGGACATAATTATATACGCCATAATTTATTGCTACAAATACTATTAATACAAAAACAAGTATTTCAACCTTCTTTTTATTCATCTAAATTACCATCCTCACTTGTATTAACATCTACATCTGAAGTCTTAAGAATTAAGCTAAAAGAAGCTTCTGTATCAGAATCATCTAAACGGACTGATTCTATATCATAATTTTCAAACATTTCCATATTATTTACTGCAATAATAGCATCTGCAATATCTAAAGTAGATTCTGCAATATTTATAGTTATATCTACATTTGTTTTATTCATGCTAAGTAAATTAATAGAAACGGCTTTGGGCATACTATCTTTCAAACCATCTAAAATAGCAAGAAAATCAAAATCATCTTTTTTTATTTCATTTATATAGTCTTCTGTAACCTTGTAAATTAATATTTCACTATTTAATGTTTCTATATCTGAATTATAATCATAATCATCTACAACTATATCTGAAGTATCGCTATAACTTTTCAACTCTTGATTTAAATTATAAAATTTATATGAATATCCAAATACACAAATCAATACAATAAGTATTCCTGAAGTTACAACCCACATCTGTTGATTTTTACTTTTTTCCTTAATATTTTTAAATTCACTTCTAAAATCAAATTTAAAGTCTATTTTTTTATTGTATATGTTTTTATTATTTATTAAATGACCTAATACTTCTATATAATTTTCTTCTTTTGTATCAATTGGCATATTTATATTAATTTCAAATTCATCTAGATTTCTTTCTATATTACCTTCAACATTTTCATATAAATAATCCATAAATTCTTTTTTATCATTAGACTCACCTAAAAATAGAATCTTATCTATTTTGTTTCCAAAATGTCTAGAAGCATAAAAATCCAAAAAATAATTTATATTAGTTATTATTTCATCATAATTATTTTCATCATTTAAATCAAATGGAAGCACTGAATAAACAAAAATATCACCTTTATCTAAAACGGTTATACTGCATTTTTTGTTTCCCGCATCAATAACTGCAATTCCGCTCTCTTCATAACTGTTAAATATTTTAGAAACACAATCAGGATATATACCAATTGATATAATATTAAAATTACAGCCTTCTATTAATTGTTTTATATCGTTTAATTTGTCTTTAGGGAATGCTGTTAGAAGCAATTTAAATTGCTTTTTCTCGCCCTCTATAATTTTTGTTATTTTATAATCAAAAAAATATTCTTCAGTATTAACAGTGAAATAATCTCTTATATTATTTTTAATATAATTTTTTAAATCTTTTTCTTTCATATAAGGCACTTCTACAACCCTTGTAATGGCACCATCTAGCGAAAAAATAAGTTCAACTTTTTTTTCTTTTATCTTATTCTTTTTAAGATACATATTAAGATTAACTTGATTTTCTTTAGAATTATATACAATCCCACTAATTTTAGATGGAACTAGTTCCATGTTTACTATCTTTTTTATTTTTTTCTTTTTAAAAAAATTAGAAACTTCTACTATCTCAATACTATCTTCATTTACATTAAAAATAAGTCTATTCATTTTTTCACTTCCCATCTATGCCTTATATACTATTTTTCTATTTATCTTATAAGAAGAATATTCATAACTTCCAGTTGTATTATCATATATAATTGATGCATTTACTATAATGATATAATTTTGTGTGCCATATGTACCTTCTGAATATATAGAAAATGTACAAGTTCGAAGAGTTCCTGATTCAGTTACAGTAATATTGTCTTGAAGAGTTGCACTGTAATAAGACATTGCATCTTCATATAACCCACCATTATTATATAAATTTTTAATATTTGTTCCTTGAGATACATTAAGATTTTCATTTTTTATGTAATCTATAAAATCATATACTCCTGTTTCTGCACTATAGTAAGCTTTAGTTGTATTCACATTATTTTCAGATATTTTATTGGTCTTTAAACTGATTTTTATCATATAAGCAGCCATTAAAAAAGCTACCATCATTATTATTATAACTACTAAAACTGCAGAACCTTTCTTTTTCATTTTACCACCCATGCAAAATCCTCACTTCATTTATTTATATTTATTGAGGTAGTGCTTGTATATTCTGTATCATCTTTTTTTCCATTAACAATTATATTTACAAGCTCATCTTCATTATCAGAAGAATCACCTTTAACTATATTTATATTTATAATATAATTACAAACAATTCCATCTGAATCTGTTAGCGTTTGATTTGTTGAATCAAAAGTAACATCAGTTAAGTTCTGGCTAAGATTGTTTCTTAAATCATCAGTAATCATATTCATCGCTTTATTAACGTTATATTGAAGTTCTATATTATTATTAAACCTAAAAGTTTGCCTAGTTTGAAGATTAAAAGCTTGAAACATATATACGGAAAACAACATAAATATGCCAAGTGCTATCATAAGTTCTAATAATGTAAATCCTCTTTTTTTCATATAATCACCTTAATCTTTCAACACATGAGTTTTAAGAATTACTTCATTTTCTTTATCTTGTGCTGTTTTTCTAACTACAACCGTAACTTCATATAAAATATCACTGCTACCTGCTAATTTACTATCTAGCGCTACATAATAGTTATCTATGTTTTCGAAACTATCGTTAGTATCATTATTATCATCAGAATAACTTCCTATATTTGCATTGGTAGTTTTAAATTTCTCAACTTGTTTTTGCGCTTCAAGCATCATATTTTGCTTAGCTATTTGTCTATTCATATTTTTATTAGCTTCTGAATCTAATCTCATTATAACCACAAATAGAATGAAAAATATACCAACTGCAATCATAACTTCTATATATGTAAATCCATTTTTTTTCATAAAATCACCTATCCTAATGAATTAGACATATTCATAACCGGCATAGCTATAGCTAAAATAATAATAGCTACAAAAACTCCTATTACTATGGTAAAAGCTGGTTCTATCATAGCCATTAGCTTACCTATACTATTTTCAGTTTTTTTATCATATATTTCTGCTAATTTCATTAAAGTTTCTTCTAATTTACCAGATTCTTCCCCTACTCTAATCATTTGAATTACCAACGGATCAAAGAATTTCTGAGACTCAAATCCTTCTGCTATAGAACTTCCATTTATTATTTCTATTTTTATATTTTCTATTTTTTTTGCTATATAATGATTGTCTACTATCATTTTTATACTATCTAAAGAGTTCAATATAGGAACTGACGATTTTATAAATATAGACATACTTCTTGTAAATCTAGAAGTTATAAGATAAAGCCTTACTTTGCTTATAACAGGAATTTTTAAAGCCGTTTTATCCGAAAAATATTTTACTTTATCTAAAGTTTTTAAATATTTTATAAATATTACTATTAAGAAAATAGCTATAACAATATACACAATATTACTATTGAAAAAATTCATAAATCCTATTAGAGCCTTTGTAATAAAAGGAAGATTATCAGAATCAGTAAATAAATCTTCAAGTTCTTTAAATATGAAAAAATTAAAAAATACAACCATTCCAAATGCCACAGCTAAAAGCATAATAGGATAAATAGAAGCTGTAACGATCTTACTTTTTATAGCTGCTTCTCTTTCATAAAAGCCTTCCATATTAAAAAGAATAGTATCCATGTCTCCACTTAATTCACCTGAATTCACCATATCACATAAAAGATTTGGAAAATATCCTGAATCTTCCATAGATTTTCCAAGTGTTCTTCCACGTCTTACACCTTCATGGACTGTTCCTATTATTTCTTTCATTTTTTTATTTTCCATCTGCTCTTCTAAAACTTCAAGTCCTTTTAATATATTAACACCCGCATCTAGTATTATGGCCATTTGGCCACAAAATTCAGAAAGCTCTGAGTCCTTTAGTTTTCTTTTAAATATAGCTATATCTTCCATTCCCTTTTTTTCTGAAATGTCTATTAAACTATATCCTTTTGACTTTATTATTTCCTTAGCAGAATTTATATCTTGCTCTTCTATTACTTCTTTTACCATTTCGAAGTTTTCATCCCAAGCTTTATATTGGAATTTTTTCATGATTTTATCTCCTATTTATGTTGATTTATCTAATATCCATAAGTAACTCTTAACATTTCATCTACTGTTGTTATACCACGAATAACCTTTTTAATGCAAGACTTCCTAAGTACTGTCATACCTTGTTTTTCTGCCTGATTCTCTATTTCCATTTCTGGGGCTTTTTTATCCATTAAATTTCTTAACTCTTGAGATACTTCCATTATCTCATAGATTCCTACTCTTCCTTTATA
>JBGUER010000001.1:0-66000 GCA_041821285.1 Clostridiaceae bacterium | reverse complement strand
TTGATTATCATAATATTTACTATGGTTATTGAATATGGAAATAAAAAAAACAATGTGGAAAGCAAATATTACTTAGCGGAAGACGAGAAATTAGTTGTTTTTACTTCGCATAAAGAAGAAGTGGTTGAGCCAATAATAAAAGAGTTTGAAGAGAAGACAGGTATTTGGGTGGAGGTTGTTTGTGGCGGAACTACAGATTTGTTGAATAATATAAAAGAATCAGATGATAAGTTTGTATGCGATGTTATGTTTGGAGGAAGTGCCGAGAGTTTAGAGAATTGTGATGAATATTTTTTGAAATATAGATGCAGTGAATATGATAAACTGAACAGTCAAATATTGTCTAAAGATTATAAATGGACTGCATTTTCAAATTTACCAATAGTAATTATTTATAATAATAAAACTGTTTATCCTACATCTGCACCAAATGGATGGATGGAATTGCTTAGTAGTAAGTGGGAAGGTAAAGTTGCATTTGCAGAACCGCAAAATTCTGGTTCTAGTTATACAGCGATTGCTGCTTTGCTTCAATTTTCGGATAAAGAAAATGAAGAGATAATAGATAATCTCATTAAGCAAATTGGAGGGGATGAAGCAACTAGTTCAGGAGCAGCAGTAGATCAAGTGTCTAATGGAATAAAGCAGGTAGGAATTACTTTGGAAGCCACAGCACAGCAACGTATTGTAGCAGGTGAAAATATTTCTATAGTATATCCTATTGAGGGAACGGTAGTTCTCCCTGATGGAACTGCAATACTAAAAAATGCTAAACACATAGAAAATGCAAAAAAATTCATAGAGTTTACTGTGTCCAAAGAAACTCAGGAGATGGTAGCTGATAGATTTTATCGAAGACCTGTTCGTGAAGATATAGATTGTAGTGAAAAAATTGCTAGCGATATATTAACTATGAAATTTGATGTTGATTGGGCAAGTAAAAATAAAGATAATATTTTAAATATATGGAATAAAAAAATGCAGTAGGTGGGGAAATTGTTTAAATTTATAAGGAAGTCATTTAGAAGAGAGCTTGTAACAGGATTTGTTATAGTGGCTGTTATACCGTTTGTAATAATCTGTTCTTTACTTGTTCAGTCAGTTAAAATTATTTTTTCTGAGGAACAGAAAAGTGAAGCTGGAGAGATTCAAATTGAGGCTAATTCTGCAGTAACAAATTTCTTCAATTTATTTGATCAGATAACTATAGAAATCGAAAAAAACCAGAATATTATATCGTTTATTAATTCTACTGATAATTGGGAAAGAAAACAAGTATATAGTGAGCTTTATGAAGAAACCGATGCAATAAGAGAAATAGTTCAGGTAGATATATATAATAAGCAGGGAATCTGTAAATACTCAACAGGAAACGAACCTATAGAAAATAATATGCCATTATATTGTGGAATATTAAATAAAGCAGTTGAAAATCCAGATAAGATTTCTTATTTGGATTATAAGAAATATGGAAATAACGATGTTAATGAAACATTGTTGGTTGGAGCTAAACCAATTATGTATGAAGGAAATATAAAAGGTTTTATTGTTTTGGAACTACATGATGAAAACTTTAGTAAACTTTTTCAAGGAATTTATAATTCTCGTGATGGGGTTGCTGTTATAAGCAAATATTGGAATGAAATTTATATTAGTGAAGTTGCAGAAAAAGAAAATATTGTAGAAAAAATTAGAAATAGATTATTTGATAATGAAAGAGTTGAAACTAGTATTGATGGATATACACCTTGTATTTCAGAAATTTTAGATACTGGAATATATATTTTATTTTTGCAGCCAGAAATACTAAGTAAAAGTAATTTAAATTCTATGTATCAAATTATTTTTGTGTTTGCATTATTGAGTTTTCTTCTGAGTTTACTGGTAGTTAATATTTTATCCAAGCGTTTTATGATTCCTGTAAAACAGCTTAGTGGTGCAATGCATGAAATAGAGGGAGGAAATTTAGATATTCGCATTCATGATAAAAGAGAAGATGAATTTGGCATTTTGTATAGTGATTTCAATGAAATGACGTTAAAGATGAAGAATTTTACAGAGCAGAGAGTTCAAAATGAAAAAGACATTAATACAGCCAATATTGCAATGATGCATGCTCAATTAAATCCTCATTTTTTATATAATACTCTTGATACAATTAAATGGATTGGTAAAATCAATAATATTCCACAAGTATCTAAGATGGCAACATCACTTGCTAAAATTTTGAGAATGAGTATTTCTATAGATAAATTCATTTATTTAGAAAATGAGATGTCCTTTGTTAAATCATATATAGAGATACAGCAAATAAGATTTGATAATCAGTTTACATATGACTATATGCTACCTGATGAATTGGCTAAATTAAAGGTTCCCAAGCTTATTGTACAACCTATTGTGGAAAATGCAATATTGCATGGTATTTCAGAAAAACAGGGAGGAAATGTTTCAGTGAAATGTTTCAAGGTAGATGATGTATTAAATATTGAAGTTACTGATAATGGATGTGGAATAGATGAAGATGTTTTGGACAGTCTTAATTCAAAAGAAGAAAATAAGCTTAAAAATCATATAGGATTTTATAATGTTAATAAAATTATTCGTCTGAGTTATGGAGAAAAATATGGGTTAAAAGTAGAAGGGATTGAAGAGGGTGGAACAAAAGTGATTTTACGAATGCCTGTAATAGAAGGAGAATAATATGTATAAGGTATTGGTTGTAGACGATGAAAAATTAGTAAGAAAAGGAATAGTGTTTGGTATAGACTGGGCAGCACTTGATTGTATGGTTATTGCAGAAGCGAAAAATGGGAATGAAGGCATTGAAGCTGTAGAAAAGTATAACCCAGATTTGATTATTACTGACATTAAAATGCCGCAGATGGATGGAATTGAGATGCTTAGAAAGATTCGTGCTTCATCAAACAACATTCATGTAATTTTTTTAACTGCTTACAGTGATTTTGAATATGCTCAAAATGCCATAAGGCTTTCAGCAGTAGATTATTTACTTAAACCATTTGAAGATGGTGATTTGGAAAAAGTGGTAACGAAAGTGTGCAAAATGATACAAAATGAGAGGAAACAAAAGAGAAAAGAAAATGAAGTTCATATAAATCTTGTTTTAAAAGTAGGTGATAAAAGCAAGTATGTCATGGATGCGTTATCTTATATCTCAGAACATTATGGTGATGATGATTTATGCATTAGAAAGATAGCAGACCAAGTTGGTATCAGTGAAGGTAGGTTAAGTCATGTATTTAAAAAAGAAACGGAATATTCGGTGGGGACGTATATAAAGAGATATCGCATAAGAAAAGCAATAAAACTTTTAAGGAGTGGAAAATATAAAGTATATGAAGTTACATATATGGTTGGTTATAGGGATATTACTTATTTTTCAACTACATTTAAGAAAATAACAGGAGTAAGTCCATCGGATTATAGGCAGAGGTCATTAGAGTGAAAAGTTATGCAAAATGCATAGCTTTTTTCAATATGGCAGAAAAACTAAAGAAATATCAGTTTTACCTAGTTTTAAATGTTAAACGTTTTCTTTATACTTTAGTAAGAAAGTAAAAATATCTTATTGGGGGTTAAAAAATGAAGAAAAAAGTACTTGCGCTTATTTTATCAGTAGCTATGGTTTCAACACTTTTTGTTGGATGTGGTTCTGAAGGAGATAAGAATGTAAAAAAAGATGTAAATAGTGGTGATTTGTCAGGAATAGATAACATTATTGCTGAAGCACAGTCAATGTCACTTGATGAACTTTGTCAGAAAGCAATTGAAGAATCTAATGGAGCAATTTTTTACGGTGTAGGAAATTCTAGTCGTGGTAAGAAGTCATTACCATTATTCATAGAGTACTGTCAGAAAATTGACTCATCATACACAATGGAATTTGAGTGGCAGCAGCCAAAAAATAATAAGATTTTTGAGCAACTTCAAGCAGATTCATTAAAAAGTGAAGGTACATTTGCAATGACTTTGATTCAAGATGGAAATCAAATTGAGTCCAAAATGGCTGAAACAGGTGTATTAAAAACATTCATTCCAAAAGAATGGGCAGATGCAAATAATGTGGATGTGACAAATTATGATGGATTTCTTTCACTACAAACATTAAACAAGGTATTTATGTATAACACAACAGGTAGTGCTAAATATAATAATTGTTGGGATTTTGTTTCAAAAGGAATACATCCACTTTATATGGACATAGATTCAGAACCAGTAAACAAAAACTTTTTATATATGTTAACACAAGATGAATATAGTTTATGGTTAAAAGAAGCATTTGATAAACTTGATGCAGAAGAACAGGCATATTTCATACCTATTATAGATTCTCTTGCTAAAGATGCAGAAGATTTAGGCCTTGGTGAAAATGGTAAATATGCTTTAGCTTGGATTAAACTTTGGGTAGAAAATTATAATGTACAAACAGACGATGGACCAATTTGTAATACATTAGTAACAGATTCTGCAACGGATCAGAGTGGATTGCTTGTTTATTCCAAATTACGTAGTGTAGAAGAGACATCAACAGTATCTGTAAATAACATTAACGTGGCAGCATATAACGATGGATATAAAGGTATTGGCGGATTTGGATATTGTCACTATTTATTTTTAACAGACAATAGTCCACTTCCTTGGACAGCATGTGCTTTCATAGCATATATGACATGTACCCAAGAAGGTTTTAGTCCTTGGGGTTCAGATATGGGTGGATATTCATCTAATCCTAATGTAGCTGAAGAAACAGAGGAAACATACAATCATAGTAAAGGTGGCTATGATGAAAATGGCGACTTACTATATGAAAGCAAGAATGATAGAGGCTTTGATTGGTGGACTTCTGATGGAGAATTAGTAGTTGAAGATCCTGAATATTGTTCTTCAGTATCATTTACAGTAGGAAGCTGGATTGAATTGTTAGAAAAATATTCTGGAGAAGATGTAGAATAATAATATAAAAATAAATTTACTAATCTGTCGAAGGTGTAAAACCTTCGACAAAACTATAGATAAGGAGGTAAAGCATGGAACAAACTGAAATTAAAAATAACAATAAAATGGCTAAATATTTGAATGGAATAAAAACATATTTCAAAAAGCCATATAATGTTATATTATTGATTTTTGGAATAATTCTAAGTTTTACTACATTTATGCCAATTATTGCCATTATTCAAGATACGTTTAAAATTCATATAGGAACAATAGATGCATATCTTACATCTAAAAATGTTGGATATACCATTGTAAATTATGTGGATTTGTTTACTAGTCCCCTTGCAAAAATGAATTTGTGGACTCCACTTTTAAACACACTGTATTTGGCTATTTTAACATGTACTATTTCGATTTTATTTGGAGGAATATTTGCATTTTTAATAACCAGAACTAATTTGAAATATAAAAAGTACCTAAGTTCAATATTTATTTTTACGTATATTATGCCACAATGGACACTTGCAGTTGTGTGGCAAAATGTTTTTAATAGTAATCAAGTTACAGGAACATCAGATGGACTTCTTGCTTCTCTTATGGGTACTCATGCACCTCTTTGGTGGTGTCAGGGATTAGTTCCCAGTGCTTTGGTTTTAGGCCTTCATTATGCACCATTTGCATATATACTAATTGGTGGAATTTTTAGAAATATGGATGCAAATCTGGAAGAAGCGGCTTTAATTTTGAATACACCAAAATGGAAAACTATGTTTAGTGTTACTTTGCCAATGGTAAAACCAGCAATATTATCTACAATTTTGTTGGTGTTTGGTAGTGCAATAGGAAGTTATCCGGTTCCACATTATTTTAAACTTATGACGCTATCAACTAAATATATATCACTAAATTCTAAATATACAGGTGAGGCTAGTATACTTGCAATATTTATGATGATATTTGGTGTTATAATTTTATTGATGAATGAAATAAGCCTAAAAAGCAGAAAAAATTATACAACAGTTACCGGTAAATCGGGACAAAGTTCATTATTTAATTTGGGTAAAATAGGAAAATATTTAATAGCTGTAATTTTAATTATTGTTACTTTCTTTGTTTGTATTTTCCCAATTTTATCTTTTGCATTTGAAACATTCTTACCTAATCCAGGAGACTACAGTTTTCTATTTACAGGAGATATTTCAAATTTGACAACAAAATGGTGGACGGCACATGGATCGAATATACCCAAAGGTATGTTTGGACAAGAAGGAATTATTTATAATCAAACAATTTGGCATGCATTTAAAGGTACATTGCTGGTAGCAATTAGTTGCTCACTTATTGCAGGTACAATTGGTACAGCAATTGGATACTCAGTTTCAAAACGAAGAAGAAGTAAATGGGCTAATTATGTAAATGCAGTAGCATTTTTACCTTATTTATTACCTTCTTTAGCTGTTGGTGTAGCATTATTCATATTATTCTCAAATGAAAGAATTAATTTGTTTAATACGTATACGTTGCTTATAATTGCAGGAACAATTAAATACATTCCATTTGCAAGTAGAAATTCGCTTAATTCAATGCTTCAGTTAAGCGGAGAAATAGAAGAAGCGGCAATAATTCAAGATATTCCTTGGAGAAAAAGAATGTTTAATATTATTATACCAATTCAGAAATCTTCAATTATTAGTGGATTTACATTACCATTTATGACTTGTATGAGAGAATTATCATTGTTCTTATTATTATGTACACAAGGATTTATTCTTTCTACTACGTTAGATTATTTTGATGAAATGGGACTTTATGCATTTTCAAGTGCGATTAATCTATTATTAATTGTAACTATTTTATTTTTTAATACTATGGTAAATAAATTGACTGGTGCAAGCTTGGATAAAGGAATTGGAGGAGAGTAAGATGTCAAAAATAATTTTAAAAGATATAACAAAACGTTGGGGAAAATATTATGCAGTTGATCATCTTAATCTGGAGATAGATGATAATTCTTTTATCACACTTCTTGGACCATCAGGTTGTGGTAAAACAACAACGCTTAGAATGATAGCAGGCCTTGAAACACCTACTTCTGGTAAAATTATAATTGGAGATAGAGTGGTATTTGATTCAGAAAATGGTATAAATGTACCAGCTAACAAACGTAAAGTAGGTTTCTTATTTCAAAATTATGCACTTTGGCCAAATATGACGGTATATAAAAATATTACATTTGGTTTAAAAAATGTTAAAGAAGAGATGCCTGTGTATGATATTAATGCGAAAATACTGAATGATAAAATAAGGGTGCTTGATAAGTATCAGGATGTAGTTTCACTTGTAAATGAATGCTACAACAAAGAAAAAAAATTAGATAAAGACAGAGTACTTCTCAAATATATCGAAAAATTTGATATATCAATGGATACAGCAAAAACCATTTTGGAATATAAGTTAAACGAGGTAGATTCTCCTCAAATAGAAAGTGAAAAATTAGTTAGAGAACTTAAATTTGATTTAAAAAAATGCAGAGAAATTCATGAAAAATCAGGAGAAACTCTTGGAGAAAATTTTGAAATAATTATAAATGGAAACGTGAAAAGAGAAGTGCGTAAGCTTACTAAAGAAGAAATTGATATTAAAGTAAGAAGAGTTTCAGCAATTGTTAAGATAGGAATGTTTATGGATCGTTATCCATCAGAACTATCAGGTGGACAGCAACAGAGAGTAGCAATTGCAAGAACATTGGCACCAAATCCAAGTGTTTTGTTTATGGATGAACCATTATCCAATTTAGATGCAAAACTACGTTTGGAAATGAGATATGAACTACAAAGACTTCATGTTGAGACTGGAAGTACATTTGTTTATGTAACACATGATCAAATGGAAGCTATGTCTCTTGCCACAAAAATATGTTTAATTGATAATGGTGTTTTACAACAATACGATACACCACTTACTGTTTACAATAAACCTGCTAATTTATTTACAGCTGATTTTGTTGGGAATCCATCAATAAATTATATTAACGCCAAAGGACAACAACAGGAAGATGGAACTTTTTTCTTAAATATTTTAAAAGATAAAAAAGTACAATTTACACCAAATGATTCTTTTAATTTTGATAAATGGAAAAGTGAATATAAAAAATGTTTCGAAGAAAAAGAAGAAAATATTATAAAGAACAAAAAAAATAAATCAGTTGAAAAAGGAAATAAAGACGAAAAATTTAATTATCATATAGCTCGTGTAGATGAGACAAATAAGGAAAACCCAGAAGAAATTTTAGCGTGTGAATATGTAATAGGTGTTAGACCAGAATTTATTGAAATTTCAAAAGGCGGAAAAACTTCGGCAATTGTATATGGATCAATGCCTACAGGAATGGAAACAACTTTAAAAATAAGAGTTGGTGAATATTTATTTACAAGTGTGCTGTTTGGTAAAGATATACATACTATTGGAGAAGAAGTATATTTTTCCTTTGGTGGTGAGGATATACTGTTGTTTGACCGTGAAAGTGGTGAATTATTGACAACTGGTTCAATTATAATTAATGACTAGTATCAAATACAAGAGAAAAACAATTTAATGAATACAAAAATAGACATACTATAGTGGTATGTCTATTTTTTATGCCTTTTGAATATTTATTGCCATAGGTCCTTTTTCACCTTCGGTGATATCGAAGGTAACGCTAGCTCCTTCGTGTAAATCTTTATTAGGTCCTTTTTCTTTTATTTGTGAGTGATGTAGGAAAACATCATTTCCTTCATCGCATGATATAAATCCATATCCCTTTTCTTCATCATACCATTTTACTATACCAGTTTTTTCAGCCATAAAATTACCTCCCTTATATAAAAGTTTACTTAAATAGTATTACAAAAGGTGAATATTTTATTCATTCAATTATAAAAGTTAATTTGAAAGCATTATTAGTAATAATAGTTTTAAATTTAAAATATGCTACATAGAATAAAATATAAATATTTGTTAAAAGATTAATTTATTTTATGAATAAAAATTATTTTTAATCTTGATCTTGAAGGGGGAGAATATTGTGGATAACCAAGAAAACCAAGAAGGTCAAAATAATCAAGAATGTCATGAGGGAAAAAATGAAAAAAGTGAAGAAATAAAAAACAAAGAGGAAGAAAATAGGGAAAAAGAGGATAAAGAAGATAAAGAAGAAATAGTGAAGCAAGAAGATGAAAAATATCAAGAAGAACAGGAAAATACAAATAATCAGTTAGAATCGGAAAACCAAGAACAGGATATTCAAGAAGAGCAGGAAATTCAAGAAGAGCAGGAAATTCAAGAAGAACCGAAAATTCAAGATAATGAAAATCAAGAATACCAAGAAAATGAGAGTCATGATATTGGAGACGAACAGGAGAGTGAAGATACTGAAAAGAATGAAGTAGTTCAAGATAAAGCAAACCAAGAAGTTGAAGAAAAACAAGAAGTTGAAGAAAAACAAGAAGTTGAAGAAAAACAAGAAAATAAAAAAGGTAAAAAGAAAAAGATTATTTTAGGCATTTTAATTCCTATTTGTGCGTTAGTTGTAATATATAGTGGAATATCAATATATTTTATAAATCATTTTTATTATGGCTCTGAAATCAATTGTATTAATATTTCAGGTGCAACTGTTGAGAAAGCAAATGAAGAGGTGTCATCTAAACTTATGGGATATACACTAAAATTAGAAGAGAGAGGGGGTAAATATGAAGAAATTATAGCTGATGATATTGCATTAACACATACTTTGGACAAACAAGTCGAAAATTTAAAAAAAGAACAGAAACCTCTCAAATGGATTACTGCATTTTTTAATACAAAAGATTTTAAAACAAATGAAGTACTTTCATATGATGAAAATCTTTTGAAGGAAAAATTGGATAAGCTCTCTTGTTTTGATAGTGAGAATATAATTGAACCTAAAAATCCTAGTTTTAAATATACGGATAATGGATATGTAATAATAGACGAAGAAATTGGAAATAAAGTTGATGAAGAATTATTATATAATCAGGTAAGAAATGCAATTATAAATGAAGAAACTACTCTAAATTTAGAAAAGACTAAATGTTACGTAAATCCCAAGTATAATTCACAGTCTGAAAAGATAATCGATACTAAAAATATTCTTAATAAATTTATATCTTCAAAAATCACTTATACTATTGGTGGAAATGTAGAAATCATTGATGGAGCTAAAATAAATAATTGGCTTGAAGTTAATGAGAATTATGATATTACAGTTGACGAGGGAAAAGTTAGAAATGATTTAAATGTGATTTTTAACAAATATAATACTACGGGAAAAACTAGAAATTTTGTTGCAACCTCAGGGCAAACAATACAAGTAAGTGGTGGCGATTATGGGTGGATGGTAGATGTTGAAAAAGAGGTGAAGGAATTAGTTAAAGCTATAAAAAAAGGAGAAAGTTTAACAAAAGAACCAACATACCTTTTAACGGCATTGTCTCATAATAATGATGATATTGGGAACACTTATGTAGAAATAAATATATCAAGTCAACATCTGTGGTTTTATAAAGATGGTTCGCTTGTAGTAGAGGGAGATATTGTTTCAGGTAATATGGATGGTACTCATGCAACGCCAGAAGGTGTTTATGTTCTAAAGTATGCGCAGAAAGATGCAGTGCTTATAGGACCAGGTTATAGATGCCCTGTTGCTTTTTGGATGCCATTTAATGGAGGCATTGGAATTCACGATGCAACATGGAGAGGCGCATTTGGAGGAAATATATATATGACAGATGGTTCACATGGTTGTATAAATGCACCATACTATTTAGCGCAAGGAATATTTAATAATATTCAGGCGGGAACACCTGTCGTTTGTTATTATTAGTGGACTTAGGAATGTGAATATATAATATAGAAGCATAAAAAGGATGTATAGCTAAAATTCTCACTATACATCCTTTTTTTATTTCATTTTAATAACAACATAAAAATTTATTCCATCTAGAGCAATGCCATTATCTGTTGAATTTTTAGAACCATAAATATTTGTTATTAGAAATTTTATTTTAACTTCTGAGTTTTCATCTTCAAAAGTCATATCCTTTAAATCTATATTAGTTCCCTTTTCGCTTATTCCATATTTATCAACAAGTTTTTCTACTAATTCTTTTAGGTCTTTTGAGTATAATGTTTCGCTTCCATTAATGAATTTAAATTCGTTTGATGAATGATCATAGTTTATTTTAAGCTGCGAATTACTACCATTTTCATATGAATTATTTGAATCAAATAAATAATCATAACCATTTATGTCTAAAGGTGAACCATTTTGAGTGAGATTAAAATAAAAATTATTTTGTCTATAATAATCATTATAGTAGAGTGAAAATCCAAAAACTTTGTTCATAGTTTCTATTTTAAAATCTTTTGGTAGATAGTCTATATCACTTAATTCATGGTCATTATTAATATATTCTATAATACTACTTATTTCAGCTTTGTCATTGTCAGATAAAGTTTCATTTTTTATAATTGTATTATTAGATAACATATTATTACCAATTAATATGTTTTTTAATCGAGTGCTTTGACTTCTTAAAGATACGGAATAACTGTTGATTGGACCGCCAAAAACGGAGATTAAAATGATAATAGAAAATGATATTGGGAGTATTACATTTCTATGATTTTTCCTTAGAGCGAAATATATCATTGCTCCAAAAACCCAAATACTAAGGGCTATAACGTAATATCTATTTTCAGTTATTCCATAAGCTTTAATTCTTATACCGATAGATATAAACATTAATATAATAAGTGGTATTATAGATTTTGGAAGAATATTCATAAATTTGTTTGCAAATTTATTGTCTTTATATATTGGCGTAATGAAAAATAGTACCGCTGCAGTTATTACTGAATACCAAAGAACAAGATGAGATACAAGGCCAACTGGCCATTTAACTGTTATGATTATCTTAATAAAGTATATATAAAGAATTATTGTATATATTGATATGAGTGGCATGACGATATATAGTAAAAGAACTTTAAATATATTGGGGTAGTTCTTTTTAGTAAAAGTATCAGTAATGGAGGGTAGTCCTCCTAAATAATATGTGGGGGCAAATATTCCAGCTACTATAAGAAAAGCATAGAAATAAAAATCAGATGGTATATTTATTTCAAGAAGTAGATCTATTGTAGCTAGTATTGCAGAAGTTCCACCATATAAGACGGCAGAATATATTGCAGTTATAAAAAAACGTCCAAATATTTTTATTACATAGAGTTCAAAATTATCTTTTTTTTCTAAGTAAGGTATAAATACAAATGAAATATATAGTATAAGACTTATTCCTATATATCTCGTAATTGAAATCATATTAAAATTTTTCAATAGAAAGAAATAGTATAAAATAAGAAAAGTTGAAGAGGATATTGTGGCAATTATCTTTTGTGAAATTGTATCTAATTTTTTCTTCTCAAAATACATTGTTATACAAAGCGATAGTACAAAACCAAGGGCCAGTATCATGCTTATTTTTTCAAGGTTTTCAATTAAATTTTGATTATTATAGGGCCTAATTTCAGAAATAACAATGGTTAAAATAACAAAAGCTGTGGATAGAGCTATGCTTATTGGGAACCTTCTAATGCTTTTATAAAGTGACTTTATTAGATTTAAAATAGAATATGATAGTTTCATAAAATTACCTCCACATAATATATATTATATCTATATTATAATATATATTAGTTATTAATAATAGATATTATTTATAACAAAAAAATACATAAACATTCACTTAATTTATTTATGTATATATAGATAAATTAATATTTTTATTGTATTATTATAAGTAATAAGTAAAATATTGAAAGCTATAAAATTGAATTAAAGAATTGTAGTAAATACTGGGTAAAGGAATAGGTTATAAATATGAAAAATAATAAAAACATATGGATGTATATGGGGGGGAGATTTGTATCCCTTATTGGTAGTGGTATTCAAATGATAGCACTTCCACTTTATATACTAGACTTAACAGGTTCTGGAACACTAATGGGTGTTTTTTCAATGTTAACACTTGTCCCGGCATTAGTAGTAGCACCTTTTTCTGGGATAATAGGCGATAGGAAAAATAGAAGATATATAATGATAGCCACGGATATTGGAAGGGGAGGTCTTGTTTGTTTTCTTGGAATTACTGCAATGAGTGGAAACTTGAATATTTACCTTTTATTTAGTTTTCAAATTTTTATATCTGTAATGGATAGTTTGTTTAATTCAGCTTCTGCTGCACTACTACCTGATTTAATGTCAAAAGAAGAATTAATAGAAGCAAATTCTGTAAAGGGAGGATTTGATGCAGCGTCTATGATTTTAGGTCCAGCATTGGGAGGTGTAGTTTATGGGATATGGGGAGTGAAAATGGTGTTTTTCATAAATGCTGTTTCATTTATGATATCTGCAATATTCTCTACGTTTATTGTATATAATAGAAAGGTAGAGAGTAAAGTAAAGATAAATATAAAAATCCTATTAAATGAAAATTTCGAAACTTTAAAATTTATAGTAAGTAAAAAAGGGTTACTTCAACTATTTACATTTGCTATGATTTCAAATTTTTTGCTAGTACCTATGTTTGATATAATTATGCCATATGTATTAAAAAAGGAAATAGGGTTTGCTTCAGAACAGTTTGGTTATATAATGGGTTTTTTCACATTAGGTATATTACTTGGAAATGTTGGAATTTCTGTACGTTTTAAAAAATTAGGACTGAAAAAGCTTATGAAATTAGGGCTTATTATTGAAACTATTTTTATAGCGTTGGTATGTGTGTTGGTTTTACCAAATATAGTCGATATGTACAAAGGGCCAACTTTTCAATTGTTTATATCAATAGCAATATGCTGTATAGGAATAGGTTTTTTCAATGCTTTTGTTAATACGCCAATATCAACAAATCTCCAAAATTTGGTTCCAGCTGAAATGCGTTCTAGATTTTTTTCTATACTTGGAATGTTTGCACAAGCAGCTGTACCTGTAGGAGCTTTATTATTCGGTGTTTTGCTGGATAAGATGAAGTATTATAATCTTATAATTATTGTAAATATAATATCTATTTTAGTAGCGATAATGTTTTTGGTAAAAGCTTGTGATGATGCTTATGAAGCAAAAGAATGTACAGAAAAAATTTGATACGATTTTTATTGCAAATAGTTATAAAAATATATATAATAAAAACATAATAGTGAAACAGTGATAATAAAAGCTACGATTTATGAATTTCTTAAGAGAACCGATGGTTGGTGAAAATCGGTGAAAATCTAAATCTTTCCACTTTTGGAGCTGTCGATGATAAATCGAAAGGTTAGTATCCTTTATATTACTTATGTCGAGAGGTTGGTTGTTATTATAACACCAGCAATTTGGGTGGCAACGCGGAATATTTCCGTCCCAGTTATAAGGGACGGAATTTTTATTTTTTTGATAATAAAATAATAGTTATATTAAACTAGGAGGTACAAATATGTTAGATTTAAAATTTGTAAGAGAAAACCCTGAAATAGTTAAGCAAAATATAAAAAACAAATTTCAGGACAATAAGTTAGGTTTAGTAGATCAGGTTATTGCTTTAGATGCAGAACTTAGAAATACTAAACAAGAGGCAGAAACTTTAAGAGCTAGCAGAAATAAGATTTCAAAGCAAATTGGTGGACTTATGGCTCAAGGTAAAAAACAAGAAGCAGAAGAGATGAAAAAACAGGTTACTGTAGATTCTAATCATTTGGGTGAACTAGAAACAAAAGAAAATGAACTAGAGAAAAAAGTAAAAGAAATTATGATGACTATTCCAAATATAATTGATCCAAGTGTTCCTATTGGTAAAGATGATAGCGAAAATGTTGAGGTTCAGCGTTATGGTGAGCCTATTGTTCCTGATTTTGAAGTGCCATATCATGCTGAAATAATGGAAAAATTTAATGGAATAGATTTGGATAGTGCGCGAAAAGTTGCTGGTAATGGTTTTTATTATTTAATGGGTGACATTGCAAGACTTCATTCTGCAGTAATATCTTATGCTAGAGATTTTATGATTAATCGTGGATTCACTTATTGTATTCCTCCATTTATGATTCGTAGTGAGGTTGTAACTGGTGTTATGAGCTTTGCAGAAATGGATGCTATGATGTATAAAGTAGAAGGTGAAGATTTATATTTAATTGGAACTTCTGAACATTCTATGATTGGTAAATTCATAGATACAATATTAGATGAAACTTCTTTGCCACAAACATTGACTAGCTATTCACCTTGTTTTAGAAAGGAAAAAGGAGCACATGGTTTAGAGGAAAGAGGAGTGTACAGGATTCATCAATTTGAAAAACAGGAAATGGTAGTTGTTTGTAAACCAGAAGATAGTAAGATGTGGTATGATAAAATGTGGAAAGATACTGTAGATTTATTCCGTACTATGGATATACCAGTTAGAACTTTAGAATGCTGTTCAGGCGATTTGGCAGATTTAAAAGTTAAATCAGTAGACGTAGAAGCTTGGTCTCCAAGGCAGAAAAAATATTTTGAAGTAGGAAGTTGTTCTAATTTAGGTGATGCCCAGGCAAGAAGATTAAAGATTCGTGTAAATGGTGAAAATGGAAAATACTTTGCACATACATTAAATAATACTGTAGTTGCACCACCAAGAATGCTTATTGCTTTTTTAGAAAATAATTTAAATGCAGATGGAACTGTAAATATTCCAGTTGCGCTTCAACCTTATATGGGTGGAATGACAATTATTAAATAATAATAGCAGTGTATCAATTTTATATTTGATGCACTGCATTTTTATTTTGATTTATAACCATTGTTTACGTTTATAGCTAAATAAGTATTTATTTTTGGACACCATTTTGTATATAGTTTAAGGTCTTCATTTTTTAATATCTCTAAGAAAGAATCCAATACTCCTAATTTATATAATCCTTTGGATAGGTGTTGAGGGAAATCTCTATTTTTAGAATAAAATTTTTTAGGGTCTATAATTTTTAAATTTCCATTAGATTGTATAAATATATCTTTACATCTTATATCTATTTTTGTGAATTTTAATTTTTTAAATTCTTTTAATAATTCAATAATCTTATGTCCAAGAATTTCATCCATTCCATTCTTTTTTATATATGTTGATAAAATTTCGCCATAAACACATTCTCTTATCATATAGTTTGACCCAATTTCATAGAGTTTAGGGAAATATTTATTATTATTCACCTTTTGAAGAATAGTATACTCGCCTTTAAAACTTTTAGTGTCAAAGGGTATTTTAATAGCATTACCAGTTGGGAGAAGATAAACTTCACCATTATTTCCCTTTCCGAGAAATGTAAAATTATTCAAATAATTGGTACGAGTTTTATCTTTGATTTTAACCATGGAACAACCTTCTATCATTACTACTAATTATAATATAAAATTTGTTGCAAAAGTGGAACTGTTTAATCATATTAAATATATTTTTGGGGAAAATATATTTGATATGATTATGAAGAAAAAGGAGAGATGATTTATGAAAAATAAAAAAGACGATAGAAGTGATAATGTAGATAAAATTCAATACAATATCGACATGACTATTCAAAATTATGAATTGGCTGAAGAAATGATAGCAAAGACAGATGATAAAAAAACCAAAAAATCTTTAGAAGAAAAAAATGAAAGAAGAAAGGATTCTTTGAATTCTATGAGAAGTGAAATTAGGGATGAGGCTAATGATAAAAAAATATAGAAGTTGGTGAAAGAATTATTTTATATAGTGATATTTTACATCATTTAGTAAGTATGTTATAATTAAAATGATTGTAATATAATATACTATAAAAATTGGCACTTTAACTTTTGTTTTTTAATAAAAGTTAGGGTGTTCTTTTATTAAAAAACATACAAAGGAGAATAAACATGGAAACTGAAAATTTAAAGAAAAAATTGCATGCAAGAAACTTTACTAAATTTGGATTTGATATGAATTTATTTGTATCTCTAGTATCAGCAGTATTAGTTTTGGGTTTTATAATATTTGCTATTACAATGCCAACTAAGTCTTCTGATACGTTTGGTAGTATAAATAACTTCTTAAATAATAATTTTAATTGGTTATATGTATTAACAATTAATTTATCATTTATATTTATTATAGTTATGGGGCTTTCAAAATTCGGGAAAATACGATTAGGGGGATTTAAAGCAAAACCAGAGTATAGTAAATTTTCCTGGTATGCTATGTTATTTAGTGCTGGCATAGGAATTGGTATATTTTTCTATGGAGTGGCAGAGCCTATTTATCATAGAAGTCTACCACAAGAACTTGTTACTGGATCTCAATTTGATAATTTTAAAATTATGTTTGTTCATTGGGGTGCTCATGCTTGGGCTATATATGCATTAGTTGCTGTTGGACTAGGATATTTTGCATATAATAAAAATTTACCATTTTCTTTTAGAAGTTTATTTTATCCATTAATAAAAGATAAAATTTTTGGAATATTAGGAGATATTATTGATACCATTGCAGTGCTTTCAGTATTATTTGGACTGGCAACATCTTTAGGACTTGGAGCAAGCCAAATTAATTCAGGATTAAATTATGTGTTTGGTATACCTGTAAATTCTACTGTACAAATAATATTAATAGTTTTTATAACATTCATTGCTACATTGTCTGTAGTTAGTGGTATTTCAAAAGGTATTAAATTATTAAGTCAAGCTAATACAATAATAAGTGGAGTTTTACTAGTAATTATTTTATTAGTTGGACCTACGGTATTTATTTTATCAACATATTTGTCTAGTATGGGATTATATTTAAAAGAATTCTTTAATGTAGGACTATTTGTAGCTACTACTCCTGAGGGTATTGCTTGGCAAGGTTCATGGACTACATTTTATTGGGCTTGGTGGATATCGTGGACACCATTTGTAGGTACTTTTATTGCACGTATTTCTAAAGGTAGAACTATAAAGGAAATTGCAATTGGAACAGTTATTATACCAACGCTAATAATAACTTTTGTTATGACTATATTGGGAGCAACTGGCATTTATGTAAATGATTTAAATAATGGAGTTATTGCAGAAGCTATTAATAATAATATTGCCACATCTATGTTTGAGATGTTTAAATATCTTATAAGCTCGCCTATAATTAGGAATATAGTATCTTGTATAGCAATAGTAGCCATTGCATTATTTTTCGTAACAAGTAGTGATTCTGGTTCGTTAGTTGTTGATAATTTAACAAGTGGTGGTAAAGAAGATTCACCCAAAACTCAAAGAGTATTTTGGGCCGTAATGGAAGGACTTATAGCACTTTCAGTTTTACTTCTTGGTGGAGAAAATGCATTAAAAACATTGCAGTCTGCTGTAATAATAACTGCGTTACCTTTTTCTCTACTTCTTATAATAATGATGGTTTCATTAAGTAAAGAGTTAAAGATAAGTTATAAAAAACATGAATATAATACTATGATTAAATTTAAAAGAAAAATGAATGATATAGATGATGACGCAAAATATAAATAAAAAATCATAACAAATAAGAAGTATCATTATTTTGATACTTCTTATTTTAAAAAAGTAAAGTTAAGATAGAAGTCATAGGCTTCTTTCTCAATTTGAAAAATGTAAGCGCTTATGATATAATTTATTTATTATGTTAAAATTGTATTAATTGGAGAGGTTTATGAATTATTATTTAGTTGCACTTTTAGACACAGATTCTTATATGGAAATAGAGGGTATACAAAGAAAAATTTCTAAAAAATATAATATTTATAGGAACTTACCTAAACTTCATATTACTTTAGAAGTGATAAAGGATCCTGATATTAAAAAGTTAGAGGAAGTTGTAACTGGTGTAATATCTCCTTATAAAAAATTCAGAACAGAAGTAAAGGATGAAATATGTTTTGCTCCACCCTATAAGTCTGTAAATTTAAAAGTTGAAAATAAAGGATATTTATGCAGAATAACTAGACTTTTGGATGCTAAATTAAAAGAAAACAATTTTAAATTATTAAATAATAGAGGCGAATGGGATTTGCATATATCCCTTGCGAATACTAATTTTGCTAAAAGACAATGGTCTAAAGGTGAGTATCAAGCAGCTTGTGATATGGTTAAAAATAGTAATTATCATAGACTTGTAAAAATTGAAAAATTAGAATTATGGAAACCTATAAACAATAAAAGAGAAATGGTAGTAAAAGAATTTTTATTAAAATAGTAAAGCTGATGATTTTAAATCATCAGCTTTAAATTTTATACTAGCAAATTTCTTCTATAAATAGAGTATAGATCTCTAAGTAAATTCATTTTATTATCAATTTCAACTTGAAGTTTAGATACTTCTTTATAATTTTTAGTGTTTGCAGCATCTGTAACTAATGTGAAAAGACTTTTTTTGTCGTAAGAATCTTTAACTAATAAATATCTTAGTTCATTTACCTTCATCCAATTAGCTATATCTAAATCAAGTGAATTTTCAGGACAATGTACTGGTTTGAAATTTCTTATTTCTTTAATATATCTAGTTAATATTCTGTTGCTAACCTCTGTGGTCCATCTTTCGGTTACTCCAATTTTAAAGCTTTCTATTAGATTTTTAGTAAATACATCATTAAAGGTTAAAACTTTTGTTTTTTCTATATAGGTATCAAAGCCAGAAAGATTTTCATAAACTGTAGCTGGAGCTTTTCCAAACATACTAATTCTTTCTTCATCGGTGAAATCCTCAAACACATCTTCTTCACTTCTATATGCTCTATTTTTATCTAAATAGTCAGCATCTTCTCCTGGAACTTTTGATAATTCTTTTAATAAAGCATCATCATTTTTATTATTTGTGATAGCATATTTAACACCATCTAGCATTGTCATATATAAAGTTGCTAATACAAGGAAGGTATTAGAAAAAGGGTTAGGCGATCTAAGTTCGAATCTTGTAGCCAAAGGATTTTTCTCATCACGGACAAGTCCCATTAAAACAGTTCTGTTTCTAGATGGTACTTCAACAGTATGACCTAGAGAAGTAACTATACAAACAGGTGCTTCAAAACCAGGTTTTAATCTTCTTAATGAATCGTTTGTAGCAGATACAAATGGATTTATAACTTCATAATTTTTCAAAACACCCATAACAGAAGCATAACCAATTTGGCTTAAAAAATGCTTTCTTGTAGCAGTAAATAAATTTATTACTTTTCCGGTTTTAAGTTTTAATGCCATACCTACGTGAGTGTGTTCTCCACTTCCAGCAACCCCTTCAATAGGTTTTGCTTTAAAGGTAACTTCAAGGCCATATTTTCTGAAAGTTTCTTTAACTATATTTCTAACTAATAATTCATTATCTGCTGTTTGAAGTGCATTTGAGTATTTCCAATCTATTTCAAGTTGTTCCATTACATGTTCTAAATTTCCGGAAGTATCTATTTTTGCTTTAACTCCTCCAACTTCTTTATGACCCATTTCAGAACCAAGACCGTAATAATCCATAACTATTAAGGATTCTTCAAGTGCAGTTCGAACAGCGCCCTTTGTTCTAGTCCAATATTGTTCTTTTAGAGTTTGAGATGTTGATAATTGTTCTACTTTTGCTATATCGTTTGGAGTTTTAACCCAAAATTCCAATTCTGTAGCAGATGTTGCTATTACTTTATCTATTTCGTCTATTGTAATATTATATGGTTTTAAACTTTCAGGGTATTTTCTAAACAAATCAATAAGAGTATTACTATAGCATTCTATAGCTCTTTTAAGAACATGTCTTGAGTCCACTTCCTGTCCTTCATGAATTAAGAAACATGGGATTCTAAGAGTTCCAATAGGTATATTAGTTTCTTTATCTATATTTTCTAGGTTGTAATCTATATACCAATTAACATCTTTATCTGGAATCATATCAACTTTCGCATTGTTTAATGTTGCTATACCAGGTAAAACAACTGAAGACCCATCTGTTTGAACAGCTCCATTTAAAAATCCTTCAATGTCTTTTAAAAAATTATTTATTGGAATCTTTTCATCGGTGTCATTACCAGACAAATCAATACCTACAAAAGATACAAATTTTATTTCTGGATGCTTTTTTAGAATTTCAGATATACTCCTTTCCGAATGTTGCTCTTTGTTAAGATAATAAACCCAATCCTTATTCATTATATACCTCCAAAATTTTATTAAATATAAATAGAAGTTTAGTATAAACAGAACTTAATGTCAATAAATATGAAAGATTTTAATATATAACATTCATTTATGCAAATTGATTAACGTATTGTTATTAGAACAATCTAAGTAGTATAATAAAAAGAAAGATAAAATGTTGAGTGGTGATGGTATGGAAAAGAGAAATAGACCTATAGGTTTTTTTGATTCGGGAGTAGGCGGTTTAAGTGTTTTAAAGGAAACTTTAAAATTACTTCCAAATGAAGATTATATATATTTTGGGGATTCTATTAATGCCCCTTACGGAACTAAAAATGTTGAAGAAGTTAAGAAATATGCATTTAATGCAGTTAAATTGCTTTTGGATAAAGATGCAAAGGCAATAGTTGTAGCTTGTAATACTGCTACATCTGTAGCTATAAAAGAACTTAGAGAGAAATATAATAACATTCCTATTATTGGAATTGAACCTGCTATTAAGCCGGCAGTGGAGATGAAAAAAAATGGGAAAATATTAATCATGGCTACACCTATGACATTGTCAATGGATAAATTTAATAATTTAGTAGAGAATTATAATGATAAAGAAATAATTCCACTTCCCTGTCCAGGACTTGCAGAAATAATAGAGCAAGGTATTGTATCTGGTGATAAAATAAAATTTTATTTACAAGATAAATTTAAAAACATAAAAGTCACAGAAATTTCTACTATAGTTTTAGGCTGTACACATTATCCTTTTATTAAGAAAGAAATTAGAAATTTACTAGGAAATGATATTGATATTATTGATGGAAGTTTAGGTACTTCTAAAAGATTGAAATATAAATTAGAAGAAAATAATATTTTAAGTGGTAAAGAGGATAAGGGGAGTGTTGTTTTATATAATTCCAAAGAAGATAATATGGTTTTGGAATTGTGCTATAAATTGTTAAATTCTTAGTGTGTTTTGCTATATTTTTTATGTTTTGTGATATACTATAAAAGTGAAATACATGAAAATATTATACTTGGAGGTTTTATTATGAATCCTATATTTACAATAAAAGTTAAAGGTCTTGGAGATATTAAAGGGGAATTGTTTATTGACGATGCACCTAATACAGTTAAAAATTTTATTTATTTAGCAAATTCAAAATTTTATGATGGATTGACTTTCCATAGAGTTATTCCTGGTTTTGTAATTCAAGCAGGATGTCCAAAAGGAGACGGAACTGGAGGCCCTTCATATTCAATAAAGGGAGAATTTAAAGCTAATGGAGTAGAAAATAAAATTATTCATAAAGAAGGCGTGTTATCTATGGCAAGAGCTATGGATAAGAATTCTGGAGGAAGTCAATTTTTCGTAATGGTAGGAGATGCTCCTCATTTAGATGGACAGTATGCAGGTTTCGGTAAAGTTACCGAAGGACTTGACATTGCTTTAACTATTGCAAAGACTAAAACTACTTATGGTGATAAACCAGTAGAGTCACAAATAATTGAAGAAATAAGAGTTGATACTTTAGGTGAAACATACGGAGAACCTGAAAAGATTTAGGAGGTTTTTATATTGCTTGATAATAATAATATGATTTTATATTATAATTTAAATAAAAGCGAAGAAGCGGCTATAGATAAAATAGTTAAAGAAGCTTCTATAAATAGTAAAAAAGAAATAAATAGTAAAATGGCTAAGATGACTATAAAAAATATAATAGATGGATTTGTTTTAGAAACATTAAATGAATCTTTGCCAAAAGATAAACTTATTTTGTTTAATAATATTTCAGATGATCAAATGAATAAGGCTATAAATATGATAAAAAATGATTTTTCAAAAAGACCTATTTTAGCTGCTGTGACAGATACATCAATAAATTGGACTTTTGAATATTTATTAGAACATTTAATCGAAGAGAGGGAATGGTATAAAAACCATTCATCTTAGGAGGAATAATGAGCAGAATCGGAGAGAATATAAGTAAAAAAAGAATTGAAAAAAAACTTTCTGCAAAACAGCTTGCAAAAAAACTTGGAGTAAATGAAAAATTCATTTTAGAAGTTGAGTCTGGTAGAAAAGTTATAAATGAAGGATTGATTTCTAGAATATCAAAGGTTCTTGATACAGATTTAAATGATATATCTATGAATTATGATGTAGAAGAAGAAAAATCAGAAAAAATAAAACCTAATAAAATAGAAAAAAGAGATATCAATGAAAGTTTCAAAGAAGCTTTTAATCTAGTTTTTAAGGAAGTTAATATTTATGATTATTGTTTAAATGAAGTTAAAGGAACAAGAAAACTTCCTATAGAAAACAATAAAATAGAAGGGTTCCCTGTAGATAAAGTTTTTTATATAGAGATAGAAAAAGATGATATGTTAGGATTTAGAATGGCTAAAGGAGATTTGGCTTTATGCCATAAGGTAG
This sequence comes from Clostridiaceae bacterium, assembly GCA_041821285.1. Classification (GTDB taxonomy): domain Bacteria; phylum Bacillota; class Clostridia; order Clostridiales; family Clostridiaceae; genus JAJBWD01. The sequence goes on along the minus strand of JBGUER010000001.1, from coordinate 42,391 downwards.
GAGAGGCTAAGAATGATTCTATTTGCTTAATAGAAGTAGGAGAAAAAAGAGCTATAAGGCAAATAAAATATATTGATTCTAATAATATATTATTAATAAGCAATAAAAACTCTATAAATACAGAAAATATTAATAAAAATCAAATGAAAATAATTGGAAAATTAGAAAGATTAGAAATAAAGCTATAAATATAGCTTTATTTTTTTATATTTTTTGTACATGCTCTTTTTCTTTATTATTTCATAAATATATATAGAAAGCTATATATATGAGGTTATGTATTGAATAAAGGAAATTTAATGATTGATTTATTTTTAAAACTTCCACCAAGTATAAAGGAAAAATTAGCTCAGTATTCTAATAACATAGAAATTATAGAAGGTAAAATAGAGCTTGTAGTATTATATCAAGGAAATTTTGAAAATATTAAAAATAAATTAAATCAGAGTGGAGGAAATTTTTTTGATTTAGGTTATGGCTATGGAATAGTAAATATAGAAGTTGGTATGATTAATGAATTAGAGAATATAAATGAAATTATATATTTTGAATTGCCTAAAATATTAGTTACTTCTTTTGAAAGAGCTAATAATGCTTCGTGTATAAATCAAATAAATAATAATTTTGGGTTAACTGGTGAAGGAGTAGAGATAGGTTTTATAGATTCAGGAATAGATTATAGAAATTCTGCATTTATAGATTCTAATGGGAAAACAAGAATAGATTATATTTATGATTTAAATGATAGTACTGTATATTCTAGTGACGATATAAATAAAGCTATATATTCTGATAATCCTTATGAAATAGTAAAACAAAAGGATACAATAGGTCACGGAACTTTTGTAGCTGGAGTTGCAGCAGCTGGAGGGAATATTTCTAAGAATTTATATGGGCCTGCATATAATAGTAGACTAATAATGGTTAAAATGACAAGAGAAAAAGATTTTAATTATGCTAAAAGTACTCAACTTATGCGAGGAATAAAGTTTATTTTAGATAAAATGTATATAATGGAAAAACCTATTGTTATAAATATAAGTTTTTCTACTAATGATGGTGCCCATAATGGAGGCAGTTTACTTGAAAAATATATTGAAAATGTTGCTTTAAATAATAGACTATCATTTGTAATATCTGCTGGAAATGAAGGCGATAGCGCCCATCATGTGTCTGGAATTTTAAAAGAAAAACAAACTATAAATTTTAATATAGCACCATTTGAATATAGCTTAATTATAAATATGTATAAAGATATACTAGATGATGTCAGTATTATTATAAAAAACCCTAGTGGATTGTTTAGTAATAATATAGAAATAAAACAGGGTGGAGTTTCAGGAAACATAGGGAAAGATAAGTATTTTATTTATTATAGTGGTCCTAAGCCTATTGATACAAAAGGAGAAATAATATTAAGTTTTGTAGGAGAAGAGGAACCTTTAATTGATGGCCAGTGGAGTATAACTATATATAATAAAAGATTAATTGGAAGAAGATATGATTTATGGATGCCTATATCGGAAGGATTAAATAAAAACACTAAATTTTTAAGACCAGATCCATTTAATACATTAGGTATTCCAGCTACAGTGGGAAATGTTATATCAGTTGGAAGTTATAATATATATACTGGAGCATATTCATCATTTTCAGGTAGAGGGGATCCTGATAAATGTGAGGTTAAGCCTGATTTGATAGCCCCTGGAGAGGAGATAGAGTCTGTTATTCCAGGAGGAATAGATAAGTTATCAGGAACGTCTATGTCAGCGCCTATAACAGCTGGTGCTGTGGCGTTAATGCTAGAGTGGGGGATAGTAAATAATAATGACCCATTTTTATATGGTGAAAGAATAAAATATTATTTATTAAAAGGATCTAGAAGAAATAAATATGACCTAATGTATCCTAATAGAATTTATGGTTATGGAGAACTATGTTTAAAGGGGGCTTTTGATTTAATGAGTGGGAATTTAAGGCAACAGGTATTAAGTTGTGGAGATTTATATGTTAAAGAAAACTATAATAATTATATTGTAGAGTACGATGGAGATATTGTAAAAAAATTAAGAACTGTGCAGGGTGCGTGTGCTTTTATACTAGATGAAAATTATGCTGTGGTATCTGTTGAAAAATCATTGGAAAAGCAAGTGTTAAATGATATAAGTGAAATAGTATTTGCAATAAAGCCATATATTTATACGTTACTTTCTTATGAAGTAGTTGAAAGTGCTAATATTCCTATAATGAATAATAATCCATATTTGGAGCTTACAGGACGAGGTGTAGTTGTTGGAATTGTAGATACTGGTATTGATTATTTAGATAAAGATTTTATGTATGAAGATGACACTACAAGGATATTAAGTATATGGGATCAATCAGAGTATAGTGGGAATAATCCATTAGAATTCGATTTTGGTTCAGAATACACATCATATGAAATAAATAGGGCGATTCAAGAAAAAAATAATGGGGGAGACCCCTACGCTGTAGTTCCTAGCGTAGATAAAATAGGACATGGAACAAATGTATCGAAGATAGCAGCTTCAAGAGGAACAAATGGACCTAAGGGTGCAGCTTATGATGCAGAAATTATGATGGTTAAACTAAAGCAAGCTAAGAAGTCAACTCTTGAATATAATGGGATATACTCTCCTAAAGTGCCAACTTATGAAGGTACAGATATTTTGCTTGGGTTAAAGTATTTGGTAAGTTATGCTAAAAGATTAAATAGACCTATGGTTATATATATTCCACTAGGTACAAATTCAGGAGGCCATGATGGTTCTAGTATAATAGAGAGATATGTAGATGAAATATCAAAAATAAGAGGAATTGCAGTGGTTACTGGTTGTGGCAATGAAGGGGATTCGGGAACGCATTTTAGTGGTATGATTGAAAACCTGGATGATGAAGTTATGGTAGAACTTAAGGTAGACCCAAGAGAAATATCTATGCATATAGATATATGGTGTCATAGGCCAGATAAGGTATCTTTATCTATAGTTTCACCATCAGGAGAGGTGATACCTAAAATTCCAGCTAAGCTTCAAGAAACAGAGGAGATAAAATTTGTTTTTGAAGGAAGCAAGGTATATGTTAAGTATTTTATTCCAGAAGAAATAACTGGAGATGAACTTATTTGTGTAACAATAGATGATATAAGAGGTGGAGTTTGGCAGTTTAAATTAATAGGCGATTATATAGTAAATGGGAAATTTGATGCATATATAAGGCAAAGAAGCCTTTTATATGAAGGTACTAGGTTTTTAAACCCTAATCCCTACACTACACTTACTATTCCATCTACTTCAAAAAGTATAATAAGCACTTCATTTTTCAATCAAATTAATAATTCTATTATTGCATCATCTGGTAGAGGATATACAAGAGATGGCAGGATAAAACCAGATTTAACATCTCCTTCAATATCTTTATTAGATATATCTGGAAGCAGTACAGCAGGAGCAGTTTTGGCAGGAGCTGTGGCGTTACTTCTTCAATGGGGTATAGTAGATGGTAACGATAAAACATTATATTCCGTAAAAATAAAGACTTATTTAATAAGGGGCACAAGGAAAAGACCAGGGGATAGCTATCCAAATAATGAGTTTGGATATGGTATTTTAGACTTAAAATTGGTATTTGAAAATATGAGGCAATATAGAGACGATGAGAAGGTATTTATTAGAATCCCTAAAGAGTTATATGATGTTTTAAGTAACTAAATTTATATAATTTCATATAGTATAATGAAATAATATTTTTGGAGAAATATATGGCAAATGAAGGTACATTAACAATAGAGGTATATAAGGAAGATACTTATATACCAATAGAGAAAGCAAAAGTAACAGTAACTCAATTAGCTGGAGAGGCAAGACAAAAGAGTGAAACTATATTTACTGATTCATCAGGAAGAAGTAAAGACGTTATATTGGATGCTCCACCTATTGAAAATTCAATGAATCCAGGGGATAAACCCCCTTATAGTTTATGTAATGTTTTAGTTGAAGCACCAGGATATGAAAATATTTTCGTTAAAGGGTGCCAAATATATCCAGACAATCAGGCGTTGCAACCATGCAATTTAAAACCGATAGGTAATAGACAAGAAGAACTTATTGATATAGTTCCAAATACTTTAGTTGGAAGCTTTCCTCCTAAAATCCCAGAAGATCCAAACAAAGAACTTCCAAAGGATCCATCTGGATTTGTTGTTTTGGCTCAGCCAGTAGTTCCACAGTATATAGTAGTTCATACAGGAGTTCCAAGTGATAATTCGGCTCCAAACTATACTGTAAGGTATAAAGATTATATAAAAAATGTGGCATCTTGTGAGATTTTTTCTACTTGGACAGAAAGTACTATAAGGGCCAATATATATTGTATAATTTCATTTACTTTAAATAGGATATACACTGAATGGTATAGAGGAAAAGGTAAAAATTTTGATATAACGAATTCTACAGCTTATGACCATGCGTTTACTTATGGAAGGAATATATATACTAATATAAGTAGGATAGTAGATTCTATTTTTTCAACTTATATGAAAAGACCAGGTAAAAAGCAACCTTTATTATCTCAGTATTGTGATGGAGTACAAGTTACTTGTCCTGGATGGCTTACGCAGTGGGGTAGTAAGTACTTGGGAGATGATGGCGTTTCTCCTTATAATATTTTAACTAATTTTTATGGTACGAATTTAAATCTTGAAAAAGCTGAAAAAGTAAAAGGAATACCAATGTCCTACCCTGGATATGTTTTAACTATAGGGGCTACTGGCGCTCCTGTTAGGACAGTTCAAACTTATTTAAATAGAATAGCTGTTAACTATCCAGCGATTCCTAAAACCCGGGTAGATGGAATATATGGAGAGGGAACAACTGAATCTGTTAAAGTATTTCAAGGAGTATTTAATTTACCTAAAACAGGAATAGTAAATTACCCAACATGGTATGCAATATCGGATATATATGTTGCAGTTACTGGAATAGCAGAGATTAGGTCCGAATTTGTACCACCTATTGCTTTTAATATGCCAGGATATTTTGTGCCAAGGGTAAGATACTAATTAGTCATTGTATTTATATTTGTAAATTCAATGTTTTTATAATATATATTTAATATTTCATCAGCAGTTAAGCCTTTTTCACCTAAGTTTATAGCCCCATATTGACTCATTCCTACTCCATGGCCAAAACCGCCTCCGTAAAATACAAATTTGTTGTTTTTATTTTCTATGGAGAAGAATGAAGATGGAAGGGAAGAAAATTTAAAAATTTTATTGTTTTTTAAATATATAGGGATATCAGTGCATTTAAAACAATATCTTATGGCAGAATCACTTATTATAGTTACAGAATAATCTTTGTCTTTAATAGATATTTCTTCTACGTTGCCTGATTTTCCTCTTTTTATTATGTCTATACTGTCTATATTTTTAAATTTTTTGAATTTGGATTTTAGTTTAGATTTATTCTTTATAAGTACATAGTCTTTTTTAAAAGTTAATAATTCTTCTATAGATTTATTTATAATATCAGTTAAATCTAAAGAAGTATATTCTAAATTCCATCTAAAATATGGGGAATCACTATCATAGGCTTTAATATTACTAGATTTATAAAATGAAAGCCATGATTCTTCTTCTTTTGGAAAATCTTCATCTGAATAAGAAGTATTAGATAAATAAGGATTAGACGTTGATGAAAAATCTGGGTTAAACCAAATGTCAGAAAAAGAAGCTCCAAAACCACAGGAACATGAGTAATATTTAGCATCTATTGGTTTATTTTTGTAGGTCATAATAATTCCTTCTGTAGATGAAATAGCCTGATTTACTTTTTCGGTTTCAGGGGAATTATTATAAACTTGACTAAAGGTGCTATCATCTACAAAAAAACCTACATAAGCGTATCTGCTTTTTAATGCATCGCTTATTGCGTAAGTTCTAGCAGCTATAGCTTGGCATTTTAAAGACTCTAATGGAGAAGTTGCAAACATTTCAGAGGGGACGACCTTTTTCAAATAATCCTCTATAGTTGTTTCATTTATCATTAAAAATCCTTTTTTGTTATTAGAAAATTCAAGTACTCCATTGTATTTTGGAATATAATCATAATTTCTTTTAATTGAATTTATTTTTATATTATTGCTCTTAATATAAAATCTATTTTTAAAATAATAATTTTTATTATTAATAGTTACGTTAAGGAGTTCTTTTTGTTTTTCAATTAGAATATTAGAACCTTTATTTATATTGATATATACATTATTTAAATATGAATATAAATAGCCATCTTCTTCTAATATGATGTTTTCATTTTGGTGATAAAAGGATTTGTAATTTTCATTTGATAGTCCTATTCTCATATCAGTAAATTGAAATGGATATATAATAAAAACAGCTAAATCCCCTTTTTTATCTAAATAACTATAAGTAGAGTAATTTCCTATTATAATGTGAGTTTCATCAGTTTTACTTATATCACCATCTATTGAGTAGTAATAAGGTTTTTTATTAAGATTTACATTACCTGTCATTTCAAGTTCATAACTGTTGTTATTTTTCATCATTATTCTTTCTACTAATGGAGAGTTTATTTTCACATGGTTTATCTTAAAGAAATTATAACTGATATCCAAAACTGAATATTTAGGATAAGATATATGTCCATTTATGGTCTTTATTTTCCCTTTATAATATATTTGTGTGTTTTTATTTGAGCTTTCAATAAAAACACACATTTTTATATTTCTTGGGTAAAATAAAAATAATATTAAAATAGATACAAATAATATAGAGATAATATAAATTTTTTTCAAATTAAACTCCTTCTAAATTAAACTCGGGAACATAACTCAAAGAAGAAGAGCTAGATTCTTGAATAAATGCATTTTTAACCCCTAAGTTAATGGCGTAGTCTATTAAAGCGTTATAGTGTTTTGGGTTTAAATTTTTATTGATTTCTGGATAAAGATAAGATTTATACATAGGTGTATATTGATTCATTATACTTATATAAACATTATCTCCATAAGTTTTATATATATAATCTATTATTTTTTTTGAATCAAATAGAAGACTAGGAAGCATTAAATGTCTTATTATTAAACCTTTTGTTACAGCACCATTTTCATTAAATATATTGGTTTTTACTTGATTAAACATTTCTTCTATGGCAGCAGTTGCTGTATTAAAATAATTTGGAGCATTTGAATATTTTATTGCATACTTGTCGTTAAAATATTTAAGGTCTGGAAGGTATACATCTATATAACCATTTAAACTTTTTATGGTATCTATATTTTCATAGCTATTAGTATTGTATAAAACAGGTAAATTAAGTCCTCGTAATTTTGCCAGGTCTAATGCTTTTATTATAAAAGGAACATAACTTGTTGGAGTTACCAAATTAATATTAGATGCTTTTTTATCTTGTAAACTTAGAAATATATTTGATAATTCTTCTATGGAAATATCTTTGCCAAAACCCTCTTGACTTATTTTGTGATTTTGGCAAAATACACAACTTAAATTACAATTTGAAAAAAACACTGTACCAGAGCCTTCACCTAAAGATATACAGGGTTCTTCCCATTTATGAAGATAAGATTTGGCTAGTTTTATTTTATCGTTGGATTTGCAATATCCTAATTCACTATTTGTTCTATCGATATTACAGTTTCTTGCGCATATATTGCATTTATCAATATTTATCATTTAGTTTTATCATCCTTTTTTATCTTTTATATAAAATATAATACATTTAACTAAAAATATAAAGCTTATTAAAGAAAAAGCAGGATAAAGAATAGAAATAAGTTTTACAAAACCTATTTGTGATATTGGAATTGCTATAGCTAATATTATTATTACAGACATTTTGTAAGGTATATTAAGACTATTTTCCATAGTTTTACCTACACTATAAATATCTGAAACTTCAGTGGAAAACATCTCCATCCAAATAATAACCAGTAAGAGAATTTGCATTGGCTTGCCAAATCTATTTAGGATAAATAAAAGAGGTATTTCGTACTTATATATGCTTGGTGTATTTACAAGAAGAAGATAATTTATAATCAAAGTTAGAAAAGTGAGCCCAACTGCTCCTAATATTATGCCTCTGTCTAATACTTTTTTGTTTTTCATTTCAAAAGATAGAGGGACTAAAACTCCAGAACAGCTTAAAATGTTAAAAGAACCATAAAGTATCGAAGATAGAAATGGAATGAATATTAAAAATATATTCAAATTATATTTTTTTAATAATGATATAATCCAAAAATCTTCATTTATTGAAATAGCTTTTAATTCCATTGTGGAAGGAATATTTTTTGAAAAAGAAATATAAAGAATAAAAGTTAATGTTATAACAAATATTAAACTAGGGACAATAAAGGAATTTATTTTAATTAAGCCATTAGTATCTTTTAGTAATGTATAAAGAGTTAATGATGACATAATTAATATTCCAAACCATTTAGAAATGTTAAAATACTGGTTTAGTAGAGAACCACTTCCGGCTAATATTATAGAGGCACTTGCTATAAGAAAAAAACTGGTGCATATATGAGTTATATAACCCATATAACTTTTATCTATCTTATTAATAAAACTATCATATGAAGTTAGTCTGTATTTTAAACTTATATATATTATTATTTTGCAAATAATAATATATAAGAATACACATATTATTATAGTTACAAAACTAATGGGACCATAAACTGTAAAAAATTGAGTTATTTCTTGACCAGAAGCTAATCCAGCTCCAACTATTGTACCTATGAAAACTGCGGCAATTTGAAATGTTAGTTTTGTGTTTTTTTTCAATTTCGTCCTCCTATATTTATAGTTAATTATAATATAAATATATAAAAAAATTAAGATTTAATGATTTAAATTGAAAATTTCATTAAAAAAAGGATAGTGATTGTATATGAAAAAAATAGTTTTGTTTTTTATGTTTAGTTTAGTTTTAAATTTAGCAGCATGTGGGAAGCAAGAAATAAAAAATGATGAAAATCAATTTGAAATGAAAATAGCATATAATTTAGTAGATAATTATTTAAAATATTTAGTTGTTAATGATCAAAATAATTTGGAAGATTTAATAAAAATTGATTTAAAAACTAATTTAAAAATAAATGATGATATGAAGAAATTAGGATATAAATACAATGAAATAACTCAAATTGGAGACAAGGGAATGATAGGAGTAGATGTTTTGTGCAGTTCAACTGAATATGCATATACATGTATTGATAGATATAATATAAAGGTAGAAAAAATGGATAATCAGTATAAAATATCTGAAATTAATAATGAAGAGCAAAGAGAAGCGTTTGTTGAGAATTCTTCTATTAGACTTAGAAAAAAATCTGAAGTTGAAACAAATTTAGTGCTAGATAAAAGTAGTATACCTAAATATGTATATTCCAAAGATGATAAAACAGTATCTAATATGATTGATGTAGATAATATAACACTAGCTAATATATCTTTATCCTACACTGGGGAATATCTTCTTTTTTCAGCTAAGAATGAAGAAAATATTTATATTGGATTAGTGTCTATAGATGAGTTTAGAACTACAATGAATGAGACTCCAACTGGAGGAGAAGAGCAAGATATGGGAGGATCAACACAATCTTCAAGAGAGATTCCTATAGGTAAAGAAATGCTAGATATAGATTATTTAACTAAGGCTACAGTAGATAAACTTACATTTACCCCCAATGAAAAACTATGTATAGTTCAATACAAAAGAGATGATTTAGGTGAAAGTTTAAGGGTGTATGATGCTTCAAATGGTGATATAATTTCATTTAGCTTTGAGGAAGAATTTCCACCTGAAATTTACAATGTTAAATTCTCATCTTATGATAAAAAATTCATATATTTTTATGTAAGTTCTATAGGTAATACTAATAAAAATTTAGTTGGTGTTTATAAATTAGATGTGTTAGATTATAATGTAACGAAAATATGATATAATAGTTTTGGTGATGAGATGAAAGATTACAAGGATAAAAGATTCTATAGTTTAAATCAATTTTTAAGAGAGAAATTTGGAGATAAAGTATACAAAATATCTTTGGATGGAGGATTTTCATGTCCTAACAGAGATGGAAAGATAAGTAGCAAAGGATGCATTTATTGCAGTAGTAGGGGTTCAGGGGATTTTGCTGGAAATAGGCAGAAAAGTATAACTGACCAATTTGAAGAGATAAAAGAAATCATGGAACAAAAATGGAAAAGCAATAAATTTATAGCTTATTTTCAAGCTTATACAAATACTTATGCGCCTGTAGAGGTGTTAAGGGAAAAATATTATGAGGCAATAAGTCAACAGGGAGTAGTTGCACTTTCTATAGCTACAAGACCAGACTGCCTTGGAGACGATGTTCTTGATTTAATAGAAGAGATTAGTAAGAAGATATATACTTTTGTGGAGCTTGGGCTTCAGACAGTTAATGAAGATACTGCAAAAATTATAAATAGAGGATACCCATTAAATACATTTGAAGAAGCTATGGACAAATTAAACAAAAGGAATATTGATGTGGTTACCCATGTTATATTCGGGCTTCCTGGTGAAAACAAAGAAGATATGTTAAGCACAATAAGATATCTTAATGATACAAAGATAAAGGGAATAAAAATACACCTTCTACATTTATTAAAAAATACACCTATGGTGTCATTATATGAAAATGGAGAATTGGAGTTTCTTGGAAAAGAAGAATATATAGATATAGTAACTGAATCATTAACTTTATTAAGAGATGATATAGTTATTCATAGGTTAACCGGTGATGCACCAAGGGATTTATTAATAGGACCTATGTGGAGTCTAAAGAAATGGGAAATATTAAATGCTATTAATAAAGAAATGAAAGAAAAAGATTTATATCAGAGTTTGTATTATCATACAAATAAAATTTAAAAAATTTGTTTGTTTTAAGGATAGATTAATTTAAAGTTTAGATGTAGAATTAGGGTATAAATTTTAAGGAGGAATATAATATGTCAAGTTTATCATTGAAAAATATATTCAAAGTATACCCAGGGAATGTAACAGCCGTAAAGGATTTCAATTTAGAAATTGCAGATAAAGAATTTATAGTTTTCGTAGGACCTTCAGGTTGTGGTAAATCAACAACATTAAGAATGATTGCAGGACTTGAGGAAATAACAAAAGGAGAATTACAAATAGGAGAAAAAGTTGTAAACGATGTAGCTCCAAAGGATAGAGATATAGCTATGGTTTTTCAGAACTATGCATTATATCCTCACATGACAGTATTTGACAATATGGCATTTGGTTTAAAATTAAGAAAAATACCAAAACCAGAAATAGAAAAAACAGTTAGAGATGCTGCTAAAGTACTTGATATAGAACATTTATTAGATAGAAAACCAAAGGCATTATCTGGTGGTCAAAGACAAAGGGTTGCACTTGGAAGAGCTATAGTAAGACAACCAAAAGTATTCCTAATGGACGAACCTTTATCAAACTTAGATGCTAAATTAAGAGTTCAAATGAGAACTGAAATATCAAAACTTCATAAAAAATTAGCTACTACTTTTGTATATGTAACTCATGACCAGACAGAAGCTATGACTATGGGTACTAGAATAGTTGTTATGAAAGATGGTATAGTTCAACAAGTGGATAGTCCACAAGAAGTTTATGCTCATCCTACAAATATGTTTGTTGCTGGATTCATAGGAAGTCCTCAAATGAACTTCATAAACATAAAATTAGAAGAAAAAGATGGTAAAGTTATTGCTGCATTTGAAAAAGAACATATTGTATTACCAGAAGATAAAGCTAAGGTATTAAAAGATGGCGGATATATAGGTAAAGAAGTTGTACTTGGAATAAGACCAGAAAATATTGATGATGGAGAAGAGTTTATAGCAAAACATTCAAATGCTGTAATTTCAACTAAAGTTGATGTAACAGAACTTATGGGAGCAGAAACTTATCTTTATTTATCACATGAAAAAACTAGCTTAACTGCTAGAGTTAATGGTACATCAAAGGCATTAGTTGGAGATACAATAAAAGTAGCATTTGATGAAAACAAAGTTCATATATTTGATAAGGAAACAGAATTGACAGTTTTATAGGAGGTTTACTTATGAAGGATTTCACAGAGTCTCTTTTAGAAACGGTAAGAGAAACTGGTGTATATTTTGACCTAGTATCTCAAGAGGGAAATATATTATTTAAAAGTTTAGAAGATAATGATGAAAAACTTATTAAATTTCCAGTTGCTTTTAAATATAGTGTAATCTATGTAATTCTTCCTAAAAAATATGAAATTTTAACCTCTCTATTAAAGTATACATTAGAAAGTAAATTTAAAGATATGAATACAAGAAAAGAAGAGATATTATATAGCATTTTGTCTGGGGATATAGTTTCCCCAGATGAAGTGCTTTGTAATTTTCCGTTTTTAAAACACGGTGCTCTTCTTTTTTTAATTAAAATTAGAGAGAATAAGGAAGAAGCATTAGCTATTTTAAATGAACTTTATGGGGAAGAAGATGTATTTTCTACCATATATAAAGGCAATATAATAATATTAGGTAAATTTGAAGACGAAACCGAAGATGAAACTGCAAATAGTATTAGAGATTCATTGGTAACAAATTTATATTCTAATTGCAAGATAAGTTATTGTGGAAGAGTATTTAATGAAAAAGAAATATTAAATAATTACGAAAAAAGCAAAAGGGCTATGTATATAGGAGAATGTTTTGGCATAAAGGAAGAAATATATAGTTATAATAGTCTTATTTTTGAGGATATAATACTAGAGGTAAAGGACGAAAAGAAAAAAGAAATACTAGAATACTTTACTTTTGGATTAAATAAATTTGATGGAGATATGATAAATACCATAGATAAATTTATCAAATGTGATTTAAATATCAGTGAAACTTCAAAAGCTTTATATATCCATAGAAATACACTAATCTATAGATTAGATAAAATATATAAGGAAACAGGATATGATTTAAGAAAATTTAAAGATGCATCTGTTTTTATAACAGCTTTTTTACTTTGGAAGGGAGAAAAAAATAAAGATAATAGATTATGAATATAGATATTATTATTTCAGCTAAATATATAAAAGATTATGATTTTTCAAATAAAATAGCTATAGTTATAGATACACTAAGGGCTACATCTGTTATAGTAACTGCTTTAAATAATGGCGCTAATAGGATTATACCTGTTTTAGAAATTGAAGAAGCTTTAAAATTAAAAGAACAACTAGGCGATAAAGTTTTGCTTGCAGGGGAAAGAAAGGGACTTAAAATAAAAGATTTTGATCTTTCTAATTCACCATTGGAATACAGGGGAGAAGTTATAAAAAATAAAAATATTATTTTAACTACTTCAAATGGTACAAGGGCTATAAAAGGTTGCGCTAGTGCGAGAAAGGTTTATATAGCATCACTACTAAATGGAGAAGCAGTGTCTAATTTATTAATAAAAGAAAATAGTGATGTGGTTTTTGTAAATGCAGGAACCTATGATGAGTTTTCTATGGATGATTTTATAACTTCAGGATATATAATAAGTAGAATCATGGAAAGTTCAGAGGCAAAATTATCTGATATTTCTAAAACTGCAATGTATATATATGAAAATAATAAAGATATAAAATCTTATATAAAAGATGCTTTTCACTATAAAATAATGGAAGAGCTTGGATTTTATGATGATTTAGAGTTTTGTATTAGAAAAGGTCAATTTAATATAGTTCCTATATATAAAAATGGTGAAATAAAAATAGAAGGCTGAGCCTTCTATTTTCTTATTTGTCCGTTTCCGTATATTACATATTTAGAAGAAGTTAATTCATTTAATCCCATAGGTCCCCTAGCGTGAAGCTTTTGAGTGCTTATGCCTATTTCTCCTCCAAACCCAAATGCGAATCCATCGGTAAATCTAGTAGAAGCATTTACATAAACTGCAGCAGCATCCACTTCATTTAAAAATCTTTGGGAATTACTATAATTTTCTGTTATTATAGCTTCAGAATGTTTTGTGCTATATTTATATATGTGATTTAGTGCATGGTCTAAAGAATCTACTATTTTTACTGCCAAGATAAGATCTAGGAATTCATTTTTATAATCTTCTTCGCAAGCTAAGGTGCAAGGTATTATAACTTGAGTTTTATTGCAACCTCTTATTTCTACATTTTTATCTATAAGTTTTTTGCTTAAGGATGGAAGGATTTTTTTAGCTATTTTTTCATGAATAAGGATAGTTTCTATAGCATTGCAAACTCCAGGTCTTTGAGTTTTAGCATTTATAATAATATCCTCCGCCATAGAAAGATTTGCATATTCATCTACATAAACATGGCAATTACCAACGCCGGTTTCTATAACAGGAACTGTAGAATTATTAACTACAAAATTTATAAGGGAAGCTCCACCCCTTGGAATAACTACATCAATATATTTATTAAGCTTTAATAATATATTTACGGCTTCTCTTTCTGTGCTATTAACATAATTTATAGTACCTTTTGGAAGAATATCATTTATAGCTTGGTTTAAAACTTTAGCTATGGCAAGATTAGAATTTATTGCTTCTTTTCCACCTTTTAATATAACTGAATTTCCTGATTTTATACAAAGTCCAGCAGCGTCTACTGTAACATTTGGCCTGGATTCATAAATAATAGCTATTACTCCTAAAGGAACTCTTTTTTTACCAATAGTTAAATCGTCTGAGTTTTTCCACATAGATGTAATCTCACCAATAGGATCTTTTAATGATGCTATTTGAATTAAAGAGTCTGCCATATCTACTATTCTTTTTTCAGTTAGTAATAGTCTATCTATTAAAGATTCTTTCATTCCATCTAATTTTGCTTTATCTATGTCTTTTTTATTTTCTGTAATTAAAATATCTTTATTTTCAATTAAAGCTTGAGACATCTTTTTAAGTGCTAGATTTTTATTTTCTGATTTTTCAAATGATAGAATTCTAGAAGCGTTTTTTGCCTTTGTTCCCATAGATTCTAAATAGTTTTGCAAATCCATAATAACCTCCTATATAATAACTAAATTATCTTTTAATATTATTTCATCGTAGTTTTTATGACCTAATATTTCTTCTATACATGAGCTTTTACATCCTTTAATAAGGCTAATATCTTTATAATCATAGTTTATTATTCCTCTTCCTATTTCTAAGTTGTCTATATCCAAAATAGAAACTACATCTCCTTTAGAAAAGCAACCTTCAATTTTTTTTATTCCACTAGGTAAAAGGCTTTTATTTTTATCCCGTATAGCTAGTTTTGCTCCCTCATCTATTATAAGATTCCCTTTTATATCAGAGGCATAAGCAAGCCATTTTTTTCTAGAACTTAAGTGGTTATCTAAAGGCTTGAAAAATGTTCCAATATCATTGCCGTTTAAAACATTTCCGAGAACTCCTTTTCTTGATCCATTTACTATAACCATAGCGTTGCCAGAATTAACACATATTTTAGCTGCTTGAATTTTTGTAATCATTCCACCGGTTCCAAGGTTTGAACCCGCAACACCTGCACAATTTTCTATAGCTGGTGTTATATTTTCTACTTCTTTAATAAGAGTTGCATCGGTATTAGTGCTTGGATTTTTATCGTATAATCCATTTATATCTGATAAAACAATTAAAAGGTCTGCGTCTGTAAGAGAAGCCACTAAAGCAGACAATGTGTCATTATCTCCAAATTTTATTTCATCTATAGCTACAGCATCATTTTCATTTATTATAGGAATAACATTTTTAGACAAAAGACAAAAAAGCGCATTTCTAGAATTTAAAAATCTATCTCTGTGATTTAAATCTTCTTTAGTTAGCAATATTTGCGCTACGGTAACTGAGTATTCGGAAAATAATTTTTCGTACATATGCATAAGAATACCTTGGCCTACAGCAGCAGTTGCTTGTTTTTCTGGAATGGTTTTAGGACGCTTATTTAATGATAATTTACCCATGCCAGCACCGATAGCGCCAGATGTGACAAATATAATTTCTATACCTCTATTTTTCATATCAGATATTTGACGAACTAATTGTTCCATCATATTTAAATTTAATAATCCATTTTTATAGGTTAAAGTAGAAGAACCTACTTTTATAACTATTCTTTTTACATTTTTCATATAATTTAATCTTGAATATGATTCCACTAAATAACCACCTTTAATTTCTATTAATTTAGTGCATTATATCATAAAATCCAATATCTTTCAATGAATGGTATTATAGATTTCTTAATATTCAAACAAATTATATAAAGAGATTTACAAGTTAATATAAATGATATAAAATGGTATTATATACTTTGTTGAGGAGGGATAATATGAATATTATTGAGATAAATAATTTAACAAAATATTATGGTAAAGCTAGAGGAATTGATAAGGTAAGTTTTAATGTAGAACAAGGTGAAATATTTGGATTCATTGGACCAAATGGCGCAGGTAAATCTACTACCATAAGAACTCTTCTTTCTATGATATATCCAACTAGTGGATCAGCTACAATATTTGGTAAGGACTGTATACAATATGGACCTGAAATAAAAAAAGAAATTGGATATTTGCCTTCTGAAGTTTCTTATTATGACAATATGAAAGTTGTGGATTTATTAAAATATTCTGCTAGTTTTTATAAAAAAGATTGTAGCAAAAGAATAACTGAATTAGCTGGAATTATGGATTTGGATTTAAATAAAAAAATAGATGATTTGTCTTTAGGAAATAAAAAGAAGGTAGGAATAGTTCAAGGTTTACTTCATGAACCTAAGCTTATTATTTTAGATGAACCAACTTCAGGATTAGACCCATTGATGCAACAAAAATTCTTTGATTTACTTTTAGAAGAAAATAAAAAAGGAACTACTATATTATTTTCATCTCATATATTAAGTGAAGTTCAAAAACTTTGTGATAGAGTTGCTATAATAAAAGAAGGCAAAATAGTAAAAGTTGAAAAGATAAGTACATTAAAAGAAAATAATTATAAGAAAATTAAAATAGAAGTTGAATCAGATATTGATAAAAATATATTCAATATCACAGGAGTTAGTAATTTAGTAATTGATAAAAATATTATTACATTCTTATACAAAGGAGATATAAATCTAATTGTAGAAAAAATATGTAAAATAAAAATAAAGAATTTATGGGTTGAAGAGCCAGATTTAGAAGAAATTTTTATGCATTACTATGAAAAGGAGGAATAGAACATGAATATGTACATTCACGAATTAAAACGTTATAGAAAATCCACCATAACATGGACTATTTCCTTAGTTTTGATAACTGTATTATTCTTTTCTATGTTTCCAGCTTTTTCAGAAAATGCTGGACAAATGCAGGAAATGTTTAAAGGATTTCCAGATGAAGTATTAAAAGCTTTAGGACTTAGTACTTTGGATTTATCATCTATTTTAGGGTTTTATGCTTATATATTTTCATATGTGGTTTTATGCGGTGCTATTCAAGCTATGAATCTAGGTTTATCATCTGTATCTGTTGAAGTTCGAGAAAAAACGTCAGATTTTCTTTTGGCTAAACCTATTACAAGAAACGAAATAATAACTTCAAAACTTTTAGCCATAATAACATCAGTTTTAATAACAAATATATTTTATTTTTCCACAGCATTTTTTATGGCAATGATGTTGTCTAAAGATAGTTTTAGTATAAAAATATTTATCCTAATATCACTTAGTTTATTTTTAGTGGAAATAATATTTTTAGCTTTAGGAATGCTTATATCTGTATTAGTTAAAAAAATAAAATCTGTTGTACCTATATCACTTGGAATAGTATTTTCATTTTATATAATAAACTTATTTGGTTCAGCTATTGGGGATGATAAATTCAAATATGTTACTCCTTTTAAATTTTTTGAACCAGAATATATAATAAACAATGGGAATTATGAAATGAAATTTGTTTTGATAGAGATAATATTTGTAGCAGTATCTGTTTTTCTAAGTTATAAGATTTATAGAAAAAAAGATATAAATGCGTTTTAGGGAGGTGGATAATATGAATATATTTAAAAGAGAGATGAAAGCTAATAGAAAATCACTTATAATTTGGTGCATTGGGATGATTGTTATGGTTTTTGGTGGTATGGCTAAGTTTGGTGCACTTGAAACTTCCGGGGCTTCTGTTAATGAATTAATGGACTCACTACCAAAGGGACTTCAATCTATGTTCGGATTAGGAATTGTTGATTTAAGTACAGTAGGTGGATATTTTTCAATATTGTTTTTATACTTAATTATTATGGCTACTATTCATTCATCTATGCTTGGAGCTACAATAATATCTAAGGAAGAACGGGATAAAACCGCAGAGTTTTTATTTGCTAAACCTGTATCTAGAAATAAAGCTATATCTTTAAAAGTATTAGCAACTCTAGTAAATATAATAATATTAAATCTAGTAGCGTTATTTTCTTCTATATCAGCAGTAGCTAGTTATAATAAAGGTGATTCTATAAATGGTGACATTATAAGATTAATGATTGGAATGTTTATACTTCAAATATTATTTATGTCAATAGGAATGGGTATTGCAGCTATTAGTAAAAATCCTAAAATATCTGTATCTATATCCACAGGATTTCTTTTATTTTCATATTTACTTTTTATTTTAATTGATATGAATGAAAATATAGAATGGTTAAAATATTTAACCCCTTTTAAATATTTTGAAGCTAAGAATATAATGCTTGGTAGTGGATTTGAAATGGTGTATATAGCATTATCACTATTTATTATTGGATTGTTTATGACGCTGACTTATGTTTTTTATAAAAAGAGAGATTTAACAGTATAACATGGAGATTTCTCCATGTTTTTTTTATAGTATGAAACTAAATTAGAAAAAATATAGTCTAATAATAAAAGGGAAATGAGAGGAGGCAATATTTTGGATAGGATAGAAAAAGTAAATTTAGCTAAAAAGGGAGATGAAAATGCCTTTTATGAGCTTATATCGGATAAAAAAGAAATGCTGTATAAAACAGCTTATACTTATGTAAGAAATAAAGAAGATGCTTTAGATATAGTTTCGGAAGCTGTATATAAATCTTACATATCAATAAAAAAACTTAAAGATCCAAGATTCTTTGATACTTATTTAATTAGAATCTTAATAAATTCAGCCTTGGATTTTATTAAGAAAAACAAAAGAACTATAGAAATAAATGAAGCTATCACAAAAGAATATAAAGAAAATTTAGAATTAGAAGAAAAATTTGATTTGAAGGAAGCTTTAAATAATTTAGATGAAAGGTATAAAACTGTTATTATATTAAAATATTTTAATGGTTTTACATTGGAAGAGATAGCAAAGACATTAGAAAAACCACTTGGAACTGTAAAAACTAATCTTTATAGGGGTCTTAAGATATTAAAATTAGATTTAAAGGAGGCTGAGGTTATATGAAAGATATGGATAAATTAAAAAAAGAATTTGATGAAATAGAAGTACCTGTAGAAATAGATTTAGCTGTAGAAAAAGGAATTAGAAAAGCTAAAAGAAGAAAATGTTCTAATAGATTTTCAAAATATTCAGGAATGGCAGCAGCAATATTAGTTTTAATATTTAGCTTTTCATTTAAATTAGGCGGTGGAACTGTAAAAGAGAATAATGAAAATTCAGGTGTCAAATTGGTAGCACTACCAACTATTAAAAGCTATGAAAATTTATTAGCTATACTAGATGAAAATCAAAAAAATAGAAATCTTTTGTATGGTACAGTTACAGAAAAATCGACTAGTGGGATTACTAATGGAATGTTTATGGATGGTGGAGCAGGAGAAAATTATTCTCAAACTAATAACCAAGTAGCTAACGTGGAAGAAGAGGATTCAGTTAAATCAGATGGTGAATTTATTTATAAAATAAGAGAAAATAACAATCAAGTAAGCACTGTAGACATTATAAAAGCATATAAACCAGAGGGTTTAAGTTTAACTAATACAATAGAACTAGAAGGGGATTTTCACCCTAACGGAATATATCTAAAAGGAAAATATTTAGTTGTTATAGGAAATAAATATAGCTACAAGGGAACATATGCAGAAAAAGTTTGTGCTATAGTTTATGATGTAGAGGATAAGCTAAATATAAAAAAATTAAGACAAATAGAAACTGAAGGAAATTATATAAGCTCAAGGATGATAAAATCAAATATCTATATAATTTCTAATAAATATTTGGATTATGATACTATAAAAAATGGAATAGAGAGAGGCTGTCCTATAATAAATGATGATGCAGTTAAAGACCCTATTGTTATTCCATATGGAGATATAAATTATTTAAGTGAAAGTGAAGCTCCAAATTATATAAATATAACATCTCTTGATTTAGATAATATTGATAATGCTAGTAATACTAAAACTATTTTAGGTTCTGGTGATAATATATATGTTTCAGAAAATAATATTTATGTGGCGGGAACAAAAATAAATGATGATAAAGATATGAACACTGTAGTTTACAAATTTAATTTAAATAATGGAGAAGTATCATTTTTAAACCAAGCAGAAATTCCAGGAAGAGTATTAGATCAATTTTCTATGGATGAATATAAGGAATATTTTAGAATAGCCACTACAACAGATAAAATGATGTTTTATTTTATGGAAAGAAGTGATATAGCTCTTCCAAATGATACAAACAGTGATGATGCTATTGTAGATGAACCAAGTAAAAATAATATTTATGTTTTAGATGAGGATATGAATATAAAGGGGAGCTTAGAAGGCCTAGCTGAAGGCGAAAAAATATATTCGGCTAGTTTTATGGGAGATAAGGCATATCTTGTAACCTATAAAGAAATGGATCCATTCTTTGTAATAGACATGAAAAATCCAGAACAACCTAAAGTTTTAGGTGAACTTAAAATACCTGGATTTAGTAATTATTTATACCCTTATGATGAAAATCACATCATTGGATTTGGACAAGAGACAGGTTTGGTTAATGAAGGGGGAGAGGAAAGGGCTAAACCGGAAGGAATGAAAATAGCTTTGTTTGATGTAACAGATGTTTCTAATCCTAAGGAAATAGATAAAGTAGTTATTGGGGAAGCTGGAACAACTTCATCTGTTTTATATGATCATAAAGCTCTTATGCATTATAAAGAAAAAAATATATTTGCTATTCCCATAGATATATATGGTGATAATAATTATGAAACTTTCCAAGGAGCATATATATTTTCCTTAGATTTAAAAAATGGATTTAAAACTTTGGGAAAATTAACAAATATAGAAAATGGATTTTTCGAAAAGTATAATTCAGAGTATTTTACAGAAAATTACGAAATTTATCAAGATAGTGTGATAAATAAAATAGTTTATTATCAAGATAGTGTGATAAATAGAATAGTTTATATAGATAATAATATATACACTATATCAAATAAATATATAAAATCTTATGATATAGATTCTTTAGAGGAAATAAAAGCATTGAATTTATATTAAAAAATATAGGGGGAAACTGTGATAAGTCTCCTCCTATGATATTTTTATAATACTTGAAATATAGCAAATTTAAGATAATAAGATTCGTCAGAACTCCATAAAACAGGATGGTCTGGAGCTTGAGTTCTAAATTCAATTTGCTTTAAAGTCCTGTGAGCATCTTTTGAAGCTTCATAAATAGTCTTTTTAAATAAATCTTCATTCATAAAATGAGAACAAGAACAAGTTGCAAAGAAACCTTCTTTTTTAACCATTTTCATAGCTCTTAAATTTACTTCCTTATATCCTCTAACTGCATTGCTTATAGTTCCCCGAGATTTAGTAAAAGCTGGAGGGTCTAAAATAACCATGTCATATTGTCTTCCTTCTTTAGACCAATCTTTTAATACATCAAAGGCGTTATGACATTCGAATTTAACTCGATCTGATAAATTGTTAAGCTCTGCATTTTCACGAGCTAAAGCTATGGCAGATTCGGAGATGTCTATTCCAAGAACAGATTTAGCACCAGCTATTCCAGCATTTAGTGCAAAAGATCCTGTGTGAGTAAAGCAATCTAAAACATCCCCATCTTTGCATAAATTTTGAATAGCCAATCTATTTAATTTTTGGTCTAAGAAATATCCAGTTTTTTGACCGTTTTCTATATCTATTTTAAATTTCACACCATTTTCTTCTATTATTATGTTGGTATCAAATGGGTCAGTTAAAAATCCTTTTGTAAGTTCCATGCCTTCTAGTGCACGTACTCTGGCATCGCTTCTTTCATATACACCTTTTGCGTTAAAATCATCTATAAGAATTTCAACAAATAAAGATTTATATTTATCTATACCAAGAGTTAAAGACTGAATAACGTAATAATCGTTATATTTATCTATAGTAACACCAGGTAGTAAATCTGATTCGCCAAAAACAACTCTGCAACATGAAGTATCTATTACTTTATTTCTATATTCAAAGGCAGATTTGAATCTTTTTTTGAAAAAATCTTTGTTTATTTCTTCATTAATGTCTCTAGTTAAAAGCCTTATAGTTATTTTAGACTGATCATTTACATAACCTCTTCCTATAAAATTGTCTTTGAAATTGTAGACATCTACTATGTCTCCGTTTGTATATTCTCCATCAAAGCCTGCTATTTCATCGGTATATATCCAAGAAAAACCATTTTCGGCTTTTCGTCCTTTCCCTTGTTTAAGATAAAATTTTGAAATCATAATGGTACCTCCTAAGTTTTCTCATTAGAAGTATATCATATTATCATTATTTGTAAACATAATTAAATTTTTTATTATACGGTTTTATTTTCTTGTAATAAAATATTATCAGAAATAATCCAACCTTTATTATTTATAGTATATTCAGAAGGTAATTTTACAAAATACCATTTTTTATTAAAAATTTCAGCACAATCTAATATATCTACTTTAAAGTTTTTCTTAATAATAGTTAGTTTAGGTGAGTTTATAATAGGGCATATTAGAAGATCGCAATTTTTATTTATTTTACCAGAGGAAATATCAAAAGATTCATATTTTATAGATATGCTTTGTGTATTTTTATTTATTTTAGTTAATTTATTGGAAAGTGCATCATTTTCTCGTATAAGACACATCATCTTAAGTTTAGTTTTATATGATTTGTTATTATAATAGGTATACATGAAAAATAATATTATTATAAATAATATAAAAAGAATAAAAGTCATAAAACCACCTTATATTTCATTGCTAGTATTAGTATATTATAGATATTATATTTTGTTACAAAAAAAGTTCCTATATAATAGGAACTAAATTGCATCTAAAAGTTCTTTATATTCAGTTATAAATAGGTCGGCATTTTTGGTCATTTCTATGTGATCATCTAAAGAATAATCATCGTATACACCTATAACTTTCATTCCAGCTTTTTTAGCTCCCATAACTCCAGCTAAAATATCCTCAAATACTAAACATTTGCTAGGATCTACGTTAAGCCGTTTTGCAGCTAAAAGGTAAATATCAGGACAGTTTTTAGGTTTGCCTACTTCATCTGTTGTTGCTATACATTGAAAATAATCATATATTTTATTCTTTTTTAAAACAGCTTCTGTAAGTAAAGGATTATTGCTAGTAGCAAGTCCAATTTTAATGTTATTTTTAACAAGGTATTTTAAATATTTATCTACATTTTCTTTTAATTTAATGTTATTTGCATATTCACAAAAGGCCATTTCATTCCATTCGTCCACTATGTCTTCTACGCTTTCACTTAAATTAAATGTTTTTTTGAAATATTTTGCTGTATTTATAAAACTTAAATGCTCTATATTTTTTTTTAAATCTTTTGGAATACTAATATTTCTTTTATTTAAATACGCATGGTCTAGTTTACACCAAATTCCCATAGAATCTATTAGAGTTCCATCCATATCAAATATGGCAGCTTCAATTTCGTTTATCATTAAATCACTCCTATAATAGTGTAGTTAAAAATGCGGAAAGAGTTCCTATTAAAATTCCTGCAGTCACATCTGTAGGGTAGTGGACACCTAAATACATTCTAGATAGTCCAACTAAAAAAGCTAGTGGAATAATATAAAAACTTAAGAAAGAATAGTATATAGATATAGTAACTGCAGTTGAAAAAGCTGCAGTGGAATGCCCCGATGGAAATGAATATTTGTCTATACCTATTTTTCTGATATATAGGTTTTCAAGTTTAACGTAAGGTCTTATTCTGTTAACACTTCTTTTTGTTATCCTAACTACAATTTGACTGAATATAATAGCAAGGGCACATTTTATTCCTAGTGATTTAAGTTTTTTATTTGGATTAAATAGTAAAAAACACAATAACAAGCTGGTAAATGTAAAAGAACCGAAATAAGTTATTATTGGCATTAGAATGTCTAAAAATTTACATTTCATTTTACTGTTTATTATTCTTAAAATAGAAATATCTTTTTCTTGAATAAATCTTATAATAGAAATCCCCCCTATCTATTATAATAGTATACTATATATATTAAGTTTAGGTTAATATATTTAAAAATTTCTGTGAAATATTTTAGTTTTTTCTTCGTTTTTGAAATCATCTATAGATTCAATACCAATCTTGTTTAAAATGTCCATCATACAAGTGCTTTTAGTTGGCACTTGTATCTTGGAATTATTTGCGAATTCATCTACATAGTCTTTCCCATTTTCTTTAGATATTATGGCTTTTGGTCCGCCAACACAACCGCCAACACAACCCATACCTTCTATGAAATTACTATCTATATCGCCGGATGATATTTTATTTAATATTTCTTTACATTCACGAACGCCATTTGCATAAGTAGAATTTAATAACTCATATTTTTTAGGATACATATCTTTTACAGCATCTTTAACTGCAATAGAGACTCCTCCTGCTCTAGCGTATATTCTACCACCCTTTGATGCATATTCGGAAGAGATATCTTCTTCTAAATTTTCAACATCAATGTTTAATGATTCAAATATAGATTTTAGTTCTGCAAAGGTAAGAACAAAATCTATATCTCCTAATAAATCTTTGTCTTTAGCTTCGGCTTTTTTTGCTATGCAGGGGCCTATAAATACTACGCTGCAATCTTTATTTATAGTCTTTAAAACTCTTCCAGCTGCTATCATTGGAGATATAGATGGAGATACATGTTTAATCATTTGACTATACACTTTTTTTATCATTGCAACCCACATAGGACAGCAACAAGAAGTTATCATTAAATCATCTTTTTTCTTAACAAGATGGTTAAATTCTACAGCTTCTTTAAGAGTTAACATATCTGCAAAAAATGCAACTTCTACCATATCAAAGAAGCCTAATTTTTTAAATGCATGTCTTAATCTATTTATATTAGCTTTATCTCCAAATTGACCAACGATGGCAGGTGCTACAGCAGCAATAATTTTTTTATCGCTTTTTAATAAATTAAGTAAAGGTATGTATTCTATTTTGTCTAGAAAACAGCCCTTTTCGCAACTGTCTATGCAAAGACCACAATCTATGCATAGATTTCCATTTATTTTTATTTCATTATCTTTTTTATCATGAAATATAGCATTAAAAGGACAAGAAAGTTCACACTTAGTTTTCCCATTTTCATTAACACAATCGTTGCTACAATCTTTAATTTTATTTACTACTTTATGATCTTCTTTATAATTTGAAATAGCATATTTTAATGATTTTAAATAATCAACATTATTATCTACAGTGACGCCACATAAAGAGGCTAGTAGATTTTTAGTGTATTCTTTATCTTGGGATTCTTTAATTAGATTATTTACATATTCATCAAAACTTTCATTTCCATAAGATTGTATAAGATTTTTAAATATTTCTTCTTGAGTTTTAAGCATAATTCCTCCTTTTTTTAACCTAGCGCTACATCTAGAACCATCATAACAGCAAAACCAACTAAAGTTCCCATAGTTGCAATGTCTGAATGTTTTTCTAGTTGAGATTCGGGTATAAGTTCTTCTACTACTACAAAAATCATAGCACCTGCTGCAAAAGATAGAGCATAAGGCAGAATCTTTTGCATATGAAGAACAAGTGCTGCACCTATAACTCCTGCTATAGGTTCAACTATTCCAGATAATTGACCATACCAAAAACTTTTTCTTCTTGAAACCCCTTCTCTTCGTAGCGGGATTGAAACAGCTGCACCTTCTGGAAAATTTTGAATTCCAATTCCGATAGCTAAAGTTACTGCACCAGCTAAGGAAGCGGAGGGAAGATTCGCACCAAGGGCACCAAAAGCAACACCTACTGCTAATCCCTCTGGTATATTATGTAGAGTTATGGCTAAGACTAAAAGCACACTTCTTTTCCAGCCAGTTTTTATACCTTCTGCATCTTCATCAGGCATGCCTAAGTGAAGATGAGGGATTAATATATCCATTAGTCTTAAAAATATTCCACCAGCTAAAAAACCTACTACAGCAGGTAAAAAAGAAGGAACATTCATAGTTTCTGACATTTCTATGGCAGGAGCAAGAAGAGACCAAAAACTTGCAGCTATCATTACACCAGCGGCAAATCCAAGCATGGCGTCTAATACTTTTCTATTTATTGATTTGAAAAAGAATACAAGTGAAGCGCCTAAAGCTGTTAAAAAATATGTAAAAAGAGTGGCGAATAAAGCCATAGTAATAGGATTAAAATTTAATAACCATTTATTCATAGTATACCCTCCATATTTTAAAATATAATACTAATTATATCAAAAGATATGAAAGAATAAAAGCTATTAAATAAAAGTGCTTATCCTTTTTACATATGTAATTAAGTAATGTAAAATATTGATTTTCTTCATTGAAAGTAACTTAAGTTGTTTTGAATTTATATTTATTATTGTGATATAATAAAAGGCATATATATGTATATAATTATAAGTATATTGTGTAACTAAAAATATAGCTTATGAATCAAATTAACATGCAAAATATAGGAGGAATATAATGAAAAACTTAAATATGAAAATAGAGGAATTAAAAGAAGATTTAATTAGAAATACTCAAAATATAATAAAGATAAAAAGTGTAGAAAGCGAACCTAAGGAAGGGAAACCTTTTGGGGAAGAAGTTTCAAAGGCTCTTGATTTTACCTTAAATTTATGCACAGAATTAGGATTTAAAACAGTTAATTTAGACGGATATATAGGCTATGCAGAATATGGTATAGGTGAAGAGTACGTTGGAGTTTTAGGACATTTAGATGTAGTTCCTGAAGGAGATGGATGGATATATCCACCATATGGAGCTGAAATTCATGATGGAAAGATATTTGGAAGAGGAACAACAGATGATAAAGGACCTATGATTGCAGCACTATATGGTCTTAAAGCAATAAAAGAATTAAATATTCCCCTTAGTAAAAAAGTAAGAATAATTTTTGGTACTAATGAAGAGTCAGGTTGCAAAGAAATGGAGTATTATAATGAAAGAGAAAAACCACCTATTTTAGGATTTACTCCAGATGGCGAATATCCTATAATATATGCAGAAAAAGGCATAACAATATTTGATTTAGTAAAAGATTTTAAAGTAGAAGAAAATCAAGATATAGAAATTCAATCTATTAAGGGCGGTCATAGACCTAATATGGTTCCAGATTTTTGTCAGGCTATAATAAAAACTGATAATTCTAAAATTGTATTAGATTGTTTAAATAAATTTAAAGAAAAGAATAAAGCTAATATAGTTGCTACAACAGAAGGAAATATAGTAACAATAAAATCTTATGGAAAAGCAGCACATGGGAGTTTGCCACAACTAGGTGAAAATGCTATTATGCAGCTGTTAAAATTTATAGGAAAGATTTCTATGAAAGAAAGTCAAACAAAACAGTTTATAGATTTTTGTAATAAACATATTGGACTCGAAGTAAATGGAGAAAGTTTTGGAATAGGACTTTGTGATGAAGTTTCTGGAAAATTATCTTTTAATGTAGGAACTATAGATTTAGATAAAGAAAAAGTTAGTATGGCTTTAAATTTGAGATATCCAGTTACATTTAAATATGATGATATGATGACACCTTTAAATAAAACCCTAGAAAACACAGAAATAAGAATAGAAAATATGATTCATCAAGAGCCTTTATATTTTGAAAAAGAACATCCTTTAATAAAAACTCTTCAAAAGGTTTATGAAGAAGAAACAGGACTTGAACCTGAGCTTCTTGCTATAGGTGGAGGAACTTATGCAAAAGAAATGAAAAATATTGTGGCTTTTGGGCCAATATTTAAGGGAGAACCAGATTTAGACCATCAAGCTAATGAATATATTAAAGTAGATGATTTAGTAAAAAATGCTAAGATATATGGGAAAGCCATATATGAACTTGCAAAATAGGAGGTTAAGATGAATAATATAGCTTTAGAACTGGCGTATAGGGCACATATGAACCAAAAAAGAAAAGGCAGCGAAATCCCATATATTATTCATCCTTTAGAAGTTGCTGTAATACTTATTGCAAATAAAGCGGATGAAGATACTATTAATGCTGGAATTCTTCACGATACTATAGAAGATACAACAGTAGATATTGATGAGATACGAGAAAAGCTTGGAGATAAAGTTGCAGAACTTGTTTTAGCAGCCTCTGAACCTTATAAAATAAATGCAAAAGTTAAGCTTTCGGATTGTGAAGAAATAGAATCTTGGAAAGAGAGAAAAATTCATACAATAAACTATGTAAAAACTGCATCAAGGCAAGTTCAATTACTTACTTTATCAGATAAACTTAGTAATCTTAGGAGTCTTATAGTAGATTATCAGCGAATAGGAAATAAACTTTGGAAAAAATTCAATGCACCATGTAGTGAACAAAAATGGTATTATGAAAGTTTAGTTAATAGTTTTATTAGTTTAAATGACATTGATATGTATAAAGAATTTAAAGAAAAAGTAAAAATACTTTTTGAAAGTAAAGAAGTGTTTGATTATATTAATGATGAAAATGCCTGAGTGATCAGGTGTTTTTTTATTTCCTTGATAAAACAAATGATTTAATATATAATATAAATACACCATACTAGGGTGGGGTATAGGAGGGAATAAAAATGAATGAAGATAAGAAAAAAGCTCTTTTAGCATTAAAGACATCAAAAGGACAAATAGAGGGAATAATAAAAATGCTAGAGGATGAAAGATATTGTGTGGATATATCAAATCAGATAGCATCAACTTCTGCCCTTTTAAAAAAGGCTAATATGCTTATTATTAAACAGCATTTAAATCATTGTGTTAAAGATGCTTTTTTGAATAATAAAGGTGAGGAAAAAACTGAAGAGATAATAAAATTATTAGATAAATTAATAACTAAATAAGGAGGGGTAATATGCAAAATGATAAATATAAAGTTCAAGGAATGACTTGTACTGCTTGTGCTAAAGCGGTAGAAAGAAGTCTGAAAAAAGTAGATGGAGTAGATGAAGCTAGTGTTAATTTTGCAACTGAGTATTTAAATGTTAAATATGATGAAAATAAAATTAAAAAAAGAGAAATCAAAGAAGCTGTAAAAAAAGCTGGTTATGGGTTAGTTGATGATAGGAAACAAAATGAAATAGAGGACATAAAAAAACAAAAAATAGCTAATATGAAAAAAAATCTTATATTATCGATTATATTTACTGTTCCACTTTTATTAATAGCTATGCTTCCTATGGTTAATGTAGAATTACCAAGTATTATTAGTCCTAAAATAAATCCTATTAATTTTGCTCTTATTCAATTAGCTTTAGTTATACCTGTAGTTATAATAGGAAGAAGATTTTATACGGTAGGATTTAAAACTTTAATAAAAGGAAATCCAAATATGGATTCACTTATAGCGCTTGGCACCTCTGCCGCGTTAATATATAGTTTATATTCTTTATTTAATTTATTGGCAGGGAATAATCATTATGTCCATAATTTATATTTTGAATCTGCGGCTACCATAATAACGCTAATAAGCTTAGGAAAATATATGGAAAACAGAGCTAAAGGGAAAACAGGAGAGGCAATAAAAAAATTAATGGGACTTACTCCTAAAAATGCAGTTATTTTAATAAATGGAGAAGAAAAAAATATATCTATTGATGATTTAGAAGTAGGGGATTTAGTTATAGTAAAGCCTGGAGAAAAATTTCCTTGTGATGGAGAAATTTTAGAAGGAACAACTTTAGTGGATGAGTCAATGCTTACAGGAGAAAGTTTACCAGTTGGCAAGAAAATAGGTGATATAGTAACTGGTGCAAGTATAAATAAAACAGGATATGTTAAATATAAAGCTACTAGGGTTGGAGAAAACACTACTTTATCTCAAATAATAAAGATGGTTGAGGAAGCGTTAACTGAAAAAGCACCAATAGCAAGACTTGCAGATTTAATTTCTGGTTATTTTGTACCAGTTGTAATTTTTTTAGCTATAATATCTTCTTTAGCTTGGTTTATATCAGGGCAAAGCGTGGTATTTTCATTAACTATTCTTATATCTGTTTTAGTTATAGCTTGTCCCTGTGCTCTTGGATTGGCTACTCCTACAGCTATAATGGTTGGAACCGGCAAAGGTGCGGAACTTGGAGTTTTAATAAAAAATGGAGCGTCTTTAGAAAATGCACATAAATTAGATTATGTTGTTTTTGATAAAACAGGAACCATTACTATGGGCAAACCAGAAGTAACGGACATAATAAGTGTAGATCAGGTAGATGAGGATTATTTACTTATGATTTCAGCCTCTTGTGAAAAAGGTTCTGAACATCCTTTAGGTGAATCAATAGTTAAATATGCTATTGATAAAAATATAGATTTGATGAATGTTAGTGAATTCCTAGCTGTAATTGGAAAAGGTATAAAGGCTAAAATAGAAGATAAAAATATTTTACTTGGTAATAAAAGATTTATGATAGAGAATAATGTAAACTTATTAAATTTTCAAGATAAATATGAAACATTAGCAGGTGAAGGTAAAACACCTATGTATATATCAGAAAATAATAGTCTTATTGGTATAATAGCAGTGGCTGATAGTGTAAAAGAAAATAGTAAAATTGCAATAGAGAAACTTCATAATATAGGAATAAAAACTATTATGATTACAGGAGATAATAGAAAAACAGCAAACGCTATTGCAAAACAAGTAGGGATAGATGAATCGATTTCTGAGGTTATGCCAGAGGAAAAAGCGTATAAAATAAAAGAACTTAAAGAAAAAGGCTATAAAGTTGCTATGGTTGGGGATGGAATAAATGATGCTATAGCACTTGCGGAAGCAGATGTTGGTATAGCTATAGGAAATGGAACAGATGTGGCTATAGAATCTGCAGATATTGTTTTAATGAAAAGTGATTTAATGGGAGTTTTTACTGCTATTGATTTAAGTAGAAGTACTATTAGAAATATAAAACAAAATTTATTTTGGGCTTTTGGATATAATATTTTAGGAATACCTATTGCTATGGGAGTTTTGTATTTGTTTAATGGGCCACTTTTAAACCCTATGATAGCAGCAGCGGCTATGAGTTTTAGTTCTGTTTCGGTTTTATTAAATGCTTTAAGATTAAAAAGATATACACAAAACAAATAATTTAAAATTAGGGAGGAATAAATATGAGAAAAAGAATAATGGTAGAAGGAATGAGTTGTAATCATTGTAAAATGCATGTAGAGGAAGCACTTATGGAGCTAGAAGGTGCAAAATCTGCACAAGTTAATTTAGAAACAAAAACTGCAATATTAGAAGGGGAAAAAGAAATATCAGATTCTGATATAAAAGATATAATAAAAGATTATGGATACGAAGTAAAGACTATAGAAAATTTATAAAACATAAGAATTGCTGATAAAATAAATTTATCAGTAATTTTTTTCTTCAAAATTTCTTCATAATGTTCATTTATAATAAAGTTATAGAAATCAAAGGAGGAATAAAATATGATTTGGATTTTAATTATAGCTTTTGGTGTTTGGTTTTATTATAATAAGCAAGATAAAAACATAGAAAAACCGAGGAATAAAGCTTTAGATATTTTAAATAAAAGGTATGCAAGTGGAGAGATAGAAGAGGAAGAATATATTAGTAAGAAAGATTTGATATTAAAATAGGAGGTAGGCTAAATGAATAGAAATTTTATACAACATGGAGATAGATTTTTAGGACAGAATTCAAATAATTTTATGTATATGCATTTGATGTTTGGAGCAATAGCTGTTGTGTTGATTATAGTTTTAGTAATAGCTATTATGAAAAAAAAGAAAAAGAAGCCTGTTATAAAAAATCAAGAAGCTATAGATATTTTAAATATAAGATTTGTTAAAGGAGAAATATCAGAAGAGGATTATCTAAAGAAAAAAGAAGTACTTAAAATAAATTAAAGATCATGCAATTAAAGAAAATTGCATAATTACATCTGAAAAAACTTTTCAACATAAAAATGACAAATAACCAATGTTTTTTTAGTTGAAAAATAAATTTAATATTATGTAATTTTTAAATAGAAAATCTGATGGAAAATTCCATCAGATTTTTTGAAATATTTATGATATTATTATAACAAGGAGATGATTAGATGAATATATTAGTAGTTGAAGATGAAAAAAAAATATCTGAACTAGTAGAGGCTTATCTTTTAAAAGATGGATATGGAGTATTCAAGGCATATGACGGGTTAGAGGCTATGTCCATTTATGATAAGGAGATGATTCATTTAATAGTCCTAGATCTTATGATACCTAAACTTTCAGGGGAAGATGTTTGTAGAAAAATAAGAGCTGTTTCTGACGTGCCTATTATAATGCTTACTGCAAAGGTACAATTAGAAGATAAAATAAATGGGATATCTATAGGAGCAGATGACTATTTAACTAAGCCATTTAGTGCTAGAGAATTATTAGTTAGGATAAAGGCACTTTTAAGAAGAAGTTATAAGGAGCCTTTAGCAGAAGGGCTAAGCTTCAATGATGGTGATTTAAAAATAGATTTAAATAAATTAGAAGTTAAAAAGAAAGAAAATATTATAATATTAACATCAGTAGAATTTAAAATTCTAAAGACATTATTAATAAATCCAGGGCAAGTATTTAGCAGAGAACAACTTATGGATAAGGTTTTTGAGGATAATAGTGAAAGCTTTGATAGAACTATAGATACTCATATAAAAAATATAAGAAAAAAAATTGAAGACAATCCTAAATCTCCAATATATATAATAACTATTTATGGCGCCGGGTATAAATTTGGTGGAAAATCATGAAAATGAAATTAGGTAAAAAACTATTTTTAGCTTTTACTCTAGTAGCAGTAGGAGTAGTTTTAATAACAGGTATAGTATCTAAATATAGGATAAATGATAAATTTGATGAATATCTAACTAATCAGCATGAAGATGACATAAAAATAATTATATCAAAAATCGAAGAATCTTATGATGAAGATGATAATGTATTAAATATAGATACAAATATGCTTAAAGATTATGCGTATATTTATAATCTTTATATAAAAGTAAATGATTTAGATGGAAGAGAAATATATAGTTCAAGTAAAGAGAGTATAATTCCTAAAATGAACGGACTTGGTAAGAATAGAACGGAAAAAAATATGATGGGAAATTATAATTTTGGAGAATATATTGAAGAAAAATATGATATTTCTATTGACTCAAATGTTTTTGGAGAATTGACTATTGGGTATTTTGGTGTAAATAATTTAAATTACCAAGATGTTATTTTTAAGTCTACACTTACAGAATCTTTTTTAATATCAATGATAATAGCTATAGCATTTGGAATCATAATAAGTATAATAATATCTAAGGGAATTACAAATCCTATAATTAAAATTACTAAAGTATGTCATAAGATAAGAAATGGAGATTATAAAACAAGAGAAGAGGTAAAAACTAATACAATAGAACTTGAGGAGCTATCCAATTCTATTAATTACCTAGCTGAAAGTCTGGATAAACAGGATATGCTTAGGAAAAGATTAACCTCTGATATGGCACACGAAATAAGAACCCCGTTAACTACTTTGCAAAATTCTATGGAAGCAATTTTAGATGGTATAATAGAGCCTACAAATAATCGAATAGAGAGCTGCCATGAAGAGATAATTAGAATAGCAAAACTTACTGATAGATTAAAAGATATATCAAATTTAGAACAAGCAAATTTAAATCTTAATAAAAGTAAAGTTGAAATAGAACAAGAGCTTATAAGTATAATTGAAAATATGAGACCTTTATTTGCAAAGAAGAACATCGAATTGGATGTAGATATAAGAGATAAATCAGAAATTTTTATAGATAGAGATAAATTCAAACAAATAATTATAAATTTACTTTCAAATGCATATAGATACACAAATGAAAATGGTAAAGTTGTAGTAAAAGAAATAATTTCAAAGAAAATGTTAGAAATTGAAATATGTGACAATGGTATAGGAATATCAAATGAAGATATGCCATATATATTTGAAAGGTTTTATAGAGGAGATAGCTCTAGAAGTAGAGAAACAGGGGGATCTGGCATAGGTCTTACTATAGTTAAATCATTGGTAGAAGCTCATGATGGAAAAATAGAAGTAATGAGTCAATTTGGTAAGGGAAGTGTTTTCAAAATATATATGCCGGTATAGAACATATATGTTAATATTTAAACATAGTATTATGTCTTTTATTTTCTAAAACAATCTAGTATAATGTAATAGTGCTATAATGCTTAGTGCCTTTAAATAATTAAAGGAGATGAATATATTTGAAAAAGATTAAAATAATGAGTATGTTATTTATACTTATTATAATGTTGTCGTCTTGTAGTAGTATTAATAAAGATGCACTAAAAGATGAAATAATAGTTGATGAAGAAGAACAAAGTTCAGATAATCCTATAGCAGAAGGCAGTGTATCTGATTATTTTCCCTTTGAAAATGATATTAGATTAGTTTATTCAGGAACTGGAAACGATTACGCAGATACAAATATATATGTGGATTTTATTAAAGAAGATAGAATGCAGCTTAGGGTTATATATTCAGGTAACTCATCTTGCGTTACTTATGGACAGTTGGTGCAAGTAAGAGGTGGAGAAATAAGTTTTATTAAAAATGTAGATAATTTTTATTACAGAGACAATTTAACTGAGGATGATAGCAATGTATTCCAAATAATCTTGAAAGAACCATTGCAGGTTGGAAATTCATGGATTTTATCTGATGGTAGAAAAGCTTTCATATCAAGTATTGATAAAGAAATTGTTACATCTTTGGGGAGTTTTAATGCAATAGAGGTAACAACAGAAAATGGTGACGATTGTTCTTATGATTATTTTGTTAAAGATATAGGGTTAGTAAAAATGCAATATATCTATAATGGAGAAAAGGTGACTAATGAGTTACAAAAGATAGTTAAAGATGCTTTTGTGGAACAAACTATTAAATTTTATTATCCTGAATATGAAAAAAATAGAATAGTTTATAAGAAAAACAAAATATCACTAAAAACTAATGAAGAAATAAAATATGTATTTGAAGAATATTTTAAAAATCCACCAACCAATGATTCTAGTTCATTAATAAGTTTAAATACCAAAATAAATAGTCTTTATCTAGATAAAGATAAACTTATGGTTATGGTTGATTTTTCTAGTGATTTTATTAAGGATATGAATTTAGGAAGTGGATATGAAGCAGAAAGGCTTCAAGCAATAGGAAATACCTTAGGTGATTATTATAATGTGGATAAGGTAGATATAACTGTTGATGGAAAAAGTTACGAATCGGGTCATATAATAGTAGATGAAAATAATCCTATAACTACAAATCTTGAAAAAACTATTGAAGTTAAATAATAGATAAGCTCTCATTTTAATGAGAGCTTTAATTTTATAAAATACTAGCCAAAGATGGATAATCTTCTGAAATTAACTTATATTTATAATAACTCATTATTCAAAACATATGTTCTTTTATAAAGAAAAAATAAAAAGTTCTAATATAAGCAACAATTTATTTTTAATATTTTAATTTGTTTTGGATATAAAACAATTATATATAGCTTTTATTGTTTTCTCAAAATCACTGTTTTCTACACCAACAATAATATTTATTTCACTAGAACCTTGGTTTATCATACGTACATTAACATTTTCTTTTTCAAGAGCTTTGAATATTTTAGCAGAAACGCCCTTCTGCCTGTTCATTCTTTTACCAACGGTAGCAATTAAGGCCATGTCTGGATAAACCAATAAAGAGTCTGGTTTTAATTGATCTTCTATTTCATCTAAAATATTATCTAATTTATCCTTAAGTTCTGAGTTTGCAATAACTAAAGAAACTGTATCTATTCCAGCTGGCATATTTTCAAAAGAGACTCCATTTGACTCTATTATAGAAAGAAGTTTTCTACAAAATCCTAATTCCTGATTCATCATAGTTTTTTCTATAGCTATAACGGTAAAGTCTTTTTTCCCAGCAATTCCTGTTATGGCTATGGAATTAATTTCTTCATTTGGATTATTTACTATAAGTGTACCACAATGATCTGGTTTATTTGTATTTTTAATATTTATTGGGATTTCTGCTTCTCTTACAGGGAAAACTGAGTCTTCATGTAAAACTGTAGCTCCCATATATGAAAGTTCTCTAAGTTCTCTATATGTAATTTCTTTAATATGTTTTGGTTTCTCTATTATTCTAGGGTCTGCCATTAAAAAACCTGATACATCCGTCCAATTTTCGTATAGCGTAGCGTTTATTCCACTTGAAATAAGAGCTCCAGTTATATCGGAACCTCCTCGTGAGAATGTTTTAATTTCTCCTTTGTAGGATAATCCGTAAAAACCTGGGATAACTGCATTATCTAAGTTAGAAAGCTTTTCTTTTATTAATTCATAAGTTTTAATTGAATCTAATCTACCTCGTTTATTAAAAACAATGAGATCTGTAGCATCTACAAAATTAAAACCTAAATATTTTGATAAAATCAGTCCATTTAAATATTCCCCACGACTAGCAGTATAATCCTTTGAAGCACCATTTGATATATTATCTTTTATTTCTTTAAGATCTTTTGAAATGTCAAAGTCTAGTTTTAAATCATTTATTATTTCATTGTATCTATCGGATAATATTTTAAATACATCCTCAAAAGATATACCCTGTTCAACGTGACTATGGCATAGATATAATAAGTCAGTAACCTTATAATCTTTATTAAACCTTTTTCCAGGTGCAGAAGGAATTACATATCTTCTTCTTGGATCTGACATAATAATATCTTTAACCTTCATAAATTGGGTGCTATCAGAAAGAGAACTTCCTCCAAATTTAGCTACGACTATTTCACTCATACAAAAATCCTCCTTAAAAAATGAATTATTAATAATATATCAGTTATGCAAGTTTATTTCAAGAAGATTTCAAAAAATCATAAAATTATATATAATGAGTAAGGTACAAAAATTATTTTAAGGAGAGAATATGAAAGATATAAGATTAACTACTTTTATTACATTATCAAATTTAAAAAGCTTTACTAAAACTGCACAGGTTTTGAATATGACTCAACCTGCTATATCTCAACATATAAAGCATTTAGAGGATATTTATGGAGTAAAACTCATAGAAAGAAATGGGAAAAATTTAAATTTAACGGAGCAGGGGAAAATATTATTAAAATATGCTAAAAGGATAGAATTTGAATATAGAGAATTAGAAGATACTATCAAAAATAAAAATTTATTAAATCAAACATATAAATTAGGTGCTAGTATGACTATAG
This sequence comes from Clostridiaceae bacterium, assembly GCA_041821285.1. Taxonomy (GTDB): domain Bacteria; phylum Bacillota; class Clostridia; order Clostridiales; family Clostridiaceae; genus JAJBWD01. The sequence goes on along the minus strand of JBGUER010000001.1, from coordinate 4,530 downwards.
GTGGATATGTATTGCCATATATTTTAGGGGAATATAAAAAAATTCATAAAAATATAGACATTTTACTTGAAGTTAAAAATACAGAAGAAATACTAGCAAATCTATTAAATGGTGACCTTGATTTTGCATTTATAGAAGGACCTTTTGATAAAAATATATTTAAACACAATAAATATAAATATGATGAATTGGTATTAGCCCTTTCTCCTTTAAATAATTTATCAAATAAAAGTCAGGTAACAATAGAAGATATAATAAAAGGAAATCTCATATTAAGAGAAAGGGGCTCTGGAACTAGAGTTATCTTTGAAAATATTTTAAATGATAGAGGTTACAATATGGAAAATATAAAAAAATATATGGAAATAGGTAGCATAAGTGCAATCAAAGCATTAGTTGAATTAAACCTTGGGTATACTGTTATTTCAAGAGAAACTATAAAAAAGGAATTAAATCTTGGAACAATAATAGAAGTTCCAATAAAAAACATAAAAATCTTTAGGGAATTTAATTTTGTCTATTTAAAAGAAAAAGATTTTATCAACAATTTTATAGAATTTTCGTTAAATATACCTAAGTAATCCACATAATTAGTGCATTTTGTTAGTAATTTCTGGTTTATCACCTACTCCTCTTGTTGGAACTGTGGATACTATAAAACCTACTAACATTGACATTAATGCAGCGGAGACTATATTTAAATAAGCTAAATATCTACTTCTATACATTATAAAAGCTGTTATGCCAGTTATGGACACTGATAAAATAAATACGTAAATAATGAATTTAGACAGCGAACTCATTAATTTTTCATAAATTTTATGTTTAATAGGTCCTCTAATAATAGTTCTAAAAAAACCATAGGACAAAAGAATAACAAGAATATCTACTGCTGCAGAAAATAAAAAATTTTTCATAAAAAAACCTCCTTAAATCGTTTATTATATTATTAACCATTTAAGGAGATTTTATTAATAATTATGCACCTTCATTTAAAAATTTATATTGGGACATATATAAATCATAATATAAATTTTTATTTTTAAGGAGTTCATTGTGTGTACCACTTTCTACTATATTTCCATTATTTATTACCATTATCCTATCGCAATCTCTTATGGTTGAAAGTCTGTGAGCTACTACAAAAGAAGTTCTTCCATAAAGAAGTTTTTTTATTCCTTCTTGAACTAATTTTTCTGTAAATGTATCTATATTAGATGTGGCTTCATCTAATATTAATATTCTAGGATTTGCAAGAAGTGCTCTTGCAAAAGATATAAGCTGTCTTTGTCCAACAGATAGTCTAGAGCCTCTTTCGTTTACCGATGTATTATATCCTTTTTCCAGCTTAGTTATAAATTCATGGGCATTAACTGATTTAGCAGCTTCTATTACTTCTTCATCTGTAGCATTTAATTTTCCATATCTTATATTTTCCATTATAGTATCAGAAAATAAAAATGTATCTTGAAGCATTATTCCCATTTGGGTTCGTAAAGATTCTATTTCTACATCTTTAATATTTATACCATCTATTAAAACTGCACCTTTTTGTACATCATAAAATCTGCTTATAAGATTTACAATAGTAGTTTTACCAGCACCTGTAGGACCAACTAAAGCTATAGTTTCGCCTTTATTTACCTTGAAATTTACGCTATTTAAAATATAAGAATTGTCATAGGCAAAGGATACATCTTTAAATTCTACATTACCTTCAATGATAGGCATTTTAGCTGCTTTATCAATATCTAATATGTCAGGCTTTATATCTAAAATTTCAAATATTCTTTCTCCGGCAGAAAGATTGGTAATAAGGGTATTATAAAAATCAGATAAATTCATTATTGGTTTCCAAAACATTGATATATACCAAGAAAAAGCAACTAAAGTTCCTATTGTTATTGATGAATTATCTAAAAGTTTAATACTATAAAGATAAACGATAACCATCCCAAGTCCCCAAGATATCTCAACTAAAGGCCAAAACAAATCATTTAGTTTTACGGCTTTCACAAAAGAACCCATCATATCCTTTACTAAAATAGAAAAAGTGTTATAGGTTTTATCCTCTATTGCAAAGGATTTTATTACTTTTATACCAGAAAAATCTTCATGAGTATATGCGTTAAAATTCGATCTCTTTTTTCTGAAGTTTTGCCATCTAATTCTGCTTTTACTTTGTATATAGAACATACTAATACCAAGTATAGGTAGGATTAGTATAGCGGCTATTGCTAATTTATAGTTCATGATAAACATTAAAATAGCAACACAGATAAGTGTTAAAATTTCAGGAATAAAATTAGTTATGCTATTATTAAAAAGTTCATTTAAAGAATTTATATCTCCCATAACTCTAGCTAAAATTTTACCTACAGGTCTATTATCAAAAAAATTAAATGAGAGTTTTTGTATGTGAGTATATAGCTCATTTCTAATGTTTAATAAAACTTGGTTTGTTATTTTAGCCATAATATTTATTCTAATTTTTGATAGAATCATTGCTATAAAGTTTAGTAAAATCAAAATACTTCCAAGAATAAGAAGGCCATTAACGTCTTTATTTTTAATATATTTATCTATAGCTATTTGTAAAAGATATGGGTTTAAGAGAGAACATATCATTACAAATATTAAAAGAAGAATAACCATAAAAGTTTTGAACTTAAAGGGCTTAAGATATCTTAGTAGTCTTATTATTATTTTTTTATTAGACATACTATTTAAATTTTCATCTTGTTTAACTGTATTTTTAGTCATTATATCACCTCATTTTCTAAATCACTAAAATCTTTAAATTGCTCCATGTATATATCGTAATATTTTCCTTTTTTATTTAATAGTGCTGAATGGTTACCTTGTTCTATTATTTCACCATTTTCTAGATATATTATTAAATCAGCATTTTTTACCGCGGATATTCTGTGAGCTATGATAAAAGTAGTAGGTTTTTCTTTATCTTTATATAAATTTTTAAGTAAACTATATTCTGTATCCATATCAAGTGCAGAAGTTGCATCATCTAATATTAATATTTTAGATTTTCTTATAATAGCTCTTGCAATGGAAAGTCTTTGTTTTTGACCTCCAGATAAACCTATTCCTCTTTCTCCGATTACTGTATCATAACCTTCTTCTAATTCATTTATAAATTCATGTGCGCATGCAACTTGGCAAGCTTTTTTTATTTCTTCTAAACTAGCATCATATTTACCGTATTTTATATTTTCTAAAATTGAGTCTGAGAAAAGGAAGGTATCTTGTGAAACTACTGCCATTTTACTTCTGAAATCTTTTAAAGAGACATCTTTTAAATCATAACCATCTACTAAAATATTTCCATGAAATGGGTCGTAATATCTTCCAATGAGATTTATTAGGGAAGATTTTCCACTGCCAGTAGTTCCCATTATAGCAATGGTATTTCCTTGCTTTATTTTTAAATTAATATTTTTTAAAACAATTTCATTTTTATACTTAAAAAATACATCTTTGAATTCTATATTACCTTGTAAATCAGAAAGTCTTATTGGTGATAGGCTTTCTTTTATATCTTCAGGTGTATCCATTATTTTATATATTTTTTTAGCAGAAGCATTGTTTTGTGCTAACATATTTGTTAGCCAGCCTAGCATTCTCATAGGCCAAATCAACATCCATATATACCCATTAAATGCAACTAAAGTTCCGATGGTTATATCACCATTAATGACAAATATTCCACCTATAGTTATCATTAAAACCAAGGATATATTTGTTAAAAATTCTATATTAGGAAAGTATCTAGCTATTATAGCATTTTGTTCTAAGGACAAATTAAAATTTTCTTTATTTAATTTTAAAAATTTATTTATTTCGTGTCTTTCTCTAGAAAAAGCTTTAACTAGACGCACACCAGCTATATTTTCCTGAGCGGTAGTATTTAACATAGCAGCTTGGTCGCTTATTTTATCGTAGCATAATCCGATTTTTTTCTCTAATTTTACAGCTATATAGGCTATAGGCAACATTATTAAAATACAGATAAGGGCTAATTTAAAGTTTAGATAAAATAATATAATAGAAGCTATGACAAAATATATTGCATTTTCTATAAATAATCTAAGTCCAAAAGATATTGTTTTCCATATATTATCTGCATCTTCTCCTATTCTAGACATTAGTTCTCCTGTATTTATATTGTCAAAATATGAAAAAGATAGATTTTGTATATGATTAAATAAGTCTTTTTTTAAATCAACACTTACATTAGCAGATAACACATCAAATAGATATTCCTTTACATAACCTAAAACAGCTCGAGATAAAGTTATAATGGTAAGTCCTATAAGAATAGGAATAAATAAGTTTCTTTCCCCATTAGTAAAAACATTATCAATAAGAAGTTTTGTAAGATATGGATTTAGCATATCAAGTAAAATAGCTAATAACATAGCTATTGAGGGTATAAATAATAGCAATTTATACTTTGTTACATATTTAAAAGTTCGTTTCATAGAAATCTCCTCCTTAAAAAAAAAACCGCAG